>JAUWXV010000153.1 GCA_030616165.1 bacterium
TAAATTGCAGATTCAACGCATAGCTCCGAATACACTTACCATTGATTATTGTGATATAAAACTTGACGGGAAAGAAGAAAAAGATTTATACTCTAATGCGGCGCAGAGAAAAATATATCAGCACCATGGCTTGAGAAGAAATCCATGGTACGGCAGTTATCAGTACAAAACAGAAATTCTCGATCTGGATAACTTCCCTGCAAATTCTGGATTTGAAGCAACTTTTTCTTTTAATATAGATGAGGGAGTGGATAAAGCCTCTCTCCAGGCGGTGGTAGAACAGCCGAATATTTTCCGTGTCTCGATTAATGGTCATTCTGTGGAACCGCACCCTGATGAATATTGGTTAGACTATGATTTTAAAATTTTTGACATCGGAAAGTATGTAGTCAACGGAACAAATCGAATCACACTAAGGGTTTCTCCATTTACTATTAATGCGGAATTAGAGAGCATATATATCCTGGGTAACTTTGGTTTGAGTTCACAGGCGAAAGGGTGGAAGATAGTACCATCTGCTCAATTATCAATAGGTGAATGGAATAAGCAGGGAATTCCATTTTATTCTGATAAGGTGGCATACAGCAAGACCTATAATCTGTCATCCGTGGATAAAAAATATTTTGTAAAACTGGGAGCATGGCTTGGAACTGTTGCAGAGGTGCAAGTTAATAAAGAACATGCGGGAATAATTGCATGGCCCCCATATAGTTTAGATATTTCAGATAAGGTAGGGAATGGCGAAAATGAGATTTCAGTGGTTGTTTATGGGTCATTAAAAAATTTACTGGGTCCGCATCATAACCCTGTCCGCGGCAGGACAGGACCAAGTAGTTGGGATGTGGCTCCTGAAAGGCAGCCAGGCGGAGAAAAGTATGATTTTATTGGGTACGGCTTATTCGAAGATTTTTCGTTGATTGAGAAACAATAAATATATAGTTTAACCTTTAATTAAAACTGATAATGACTTATTAATTAAAATTGTCTCAGATATTACATATTACCTGGTGCCATGTTAAATAAAATATGTTTTTTTTGTAATTTTTATAAAAAAAGTTCCTTAATTTATAAATCTGTATAATTTTCAAAAATATTTTAACTGACAGAAAGCTGTTCTGTCCCTACATAATAATCATTTGTAATTGAATATATTGTAGGGACAGGACATTGTCCTGTCCTTCTGTGCTAAAGTAAAAGTTGATTTTATTTCGTTTATTACTTCTCAATTTCAAAAAATGTCAGGAAAATATATATCATTTATTATTTAATAAGGCACTAAGAATATTATATGAATCCTTTTTTAGGTGTCTTCTTGCATACTATAGGCGGTTTTGCGGCTGGGAGTTTTTACATTCCGTTCAAGAAGGTTAGGAACTGGGCATGGGAGAGTTACTGGCTTGTGGGCGGTTTTTTTTCTTGGATTATTGTGCCGTGGATAGTGGCATACCTGACGGTGCCCGATCTTATAACTGTTTTGAGAGGTGCACCTGTAAGCAGTCTTGGCGCATGTTATTTATTTGGTGTATTGTGGGGTGTCGGTGGGCTCACATTCGGCTTGTCGATGCGTTATCTTGGGATGTCTCTTGGATATGCTTTTACACTTGGATACTGTGCAGCCTTCGGCACTATTATACCGCCAATATATTTTAGGACGTTTAACGAGTTAATCAGCAGCGCATCCGGTATGGTTACGCTCGGTGGCGTTCTTGTGTGCCTTGCAGGCATTGCCGTATGCGGTTGGGCGGGCGTATCAAAGGAACGGGAGCTTTCGGATGCTCAAAAGAAAGAGACTATCAAGGAGTTTAATTTCAAGAAGGGCGTTTGGATTGCATTATTATGTGGTATTATGAGTGCGTGCTTTGCGTTCGGGATTGCAGCGGGGAAACCAATCGCCGAACGAGCGGTGTCTCTTGGCACGATGCCTATTTGGATGAATAGCCCAGTTTTTGTCGTTATACTTCTTGGTGGGTTTACAACAAATTTCATCTGGTGCATGATTCTGAATGTAAGAAACCATTCCTTGAATAATTACCTTGAGAGTGGCGACGCATCGCTTTTCATTAACTATTTATTCTCCGCGCTTTCAGGAACCATCTGGTATTTCCAGTTTATGTTTTATGGAATGGGTACCACTAAAATGGGAAAGTATAATTTCTCAAGCTGGAGCATCCATATGGCTTTCATCATTGTTTTCAGCAATATTTGGGGGCTGATCTTTCGGGAATGGAAAGGTTCAAGGGTCCTTACACTCCGTATTATTATTTCAGGAATACTTGTGCTTATCATGTCAACAATTGTCATTGGTCTGGGAAACTACCTTGCATCATTTGGAAAGTGAGAAAGAGAGAAATATAATCACAGGGATGCAGAGAAAGAAATGTTTTCGTGAAAATCTCTGTACTAACTTATGCTAATGTAAATGAAATAAATTTACCAATATTTTGTGGGGTCTAACAAGATTTGTACTTACTATAATAAACGAGTATGGTGTGAACAGTTAAATACGCAGATTTCATGTTTTACCGATGAGGAGGAAATACAATTATGGGACATAAAGAGACGATGACGCCGCGGGAGCGTGTGTTAAAAGCTCTCAATCATGAAATCCCTGACCGTGTACCCATTGACCTTGGGGGATTTCAAACAGGCATTCATCAAAGAGCATATGAAAATCTGCTTGTATTTCTGGGAATCGAGGATAATATAACCATTCTTGATCCCGTCCAGCAGCTCGCAGTACCGTGCGAGGACATTCTTCAGCGATTCAGGGTTGACACTCGTTATATATGCGCACATGGACCTGACAGTTTCAAGGGCACCATAGAAAAGAATATCCGGGACGGTAGGCTCTGGCATGATTTAAAGGATGAATTTGGTGTTATATGGTCAATGCCTGATGACCAGCGGCTGTATATGGATATATCCCACCATCCTCTCAGGGATGCTACGATTGAAGATATCGCTGATTATCCATTCCCGGAAGGTAACGATCCGACCCGCTTCACAGATGTTCGGGAACATGCTCTGAAAATGCGTCATGAAACACCTTATGCTCTTTGTACATGCATCGGGGGTGTTGTATATGAGATCTGTTGGTATATGAGAGGACTTGAGCAGTGGTTTGTCGATATGATAACACAACCTGCGTTCTGCGAAGCGCTGCTTGACAGTATGCTCAGGTTCTGGATGGATTTTTATGCTGGATTTATGGCGGAAGTGGGCGATCTTATTGACGTTGTAATGGTTGGTGATGACCTGGCAGGGCAAAGTGGTCCACTCTTTTCCCCGACATTTTACCGTAAGATAGTTAAACCGCGGCAGAAGATACTTATTCAGCATATCAAATCATTGACGGATGCGAAAATCTGGTATCATACCTGCGGCTCGTGCTATGAATATATTAACGATTTTATTGACAATGGGGTGGATATTCTTAATCCGGTTCAGATTGGCATCATCAATATGGAACCGCAGAAACTCAAAAACGAATTCGGCGGCAGGATTGTTTTCTGGGGCGGTGGTATCGACGCCCAGCACATTCTGCCATTTGCGGAACCGACGGAAATTAAGAAACACGTGCGAAAGAATCTTGAACACTTTAAACCGGGAGGAGGATATGTCTTCAATTGTGTTCATAATATTCAGTATGGAATTCCTCCGGAGAATATTGTCGCAATGTTTGATACGGCGTATGAATTCGGATTTTATGAATGAAACTGCATAAGTGTTTTTATTGTCAAAATAGCATCAAGTTTCCTGATTGGTTGAAAAAAGTATTTGAAATATATTTCATATAGTATGAATGTTTTAATATTTCTCTACTGTCGGATTTTTAGTGAAGAACTTGATTTTCGGTTTACAGATTATTATATTTAATAGAAAATATTTCATTGACAGTGTAAAATAAATATTTTTGAAACATTAAAATAGTTACTGGGAGAATGACTATGGAATATCAAAAAGATCCGGTAAAATTAAGTCGCCGGCAATTTATTAGAAAGACAGGAATGGCAGGAGCGTTCATATCGGTTGCAGGAACGTTGAGTTCTTGTGTTCAGAAAGACAAATCTTCTAGGAGACCAAATGTCATCTTTCTTCTAACCGATGACCAGCGTTGGGATGCAGTGGGGTGTATGGGGAATCCAATCATCCAGACTCCTAATATGGATCGACTGGCTGAAAAGGGAGTATTGTTTGAAAGTAATTTTGTTACAACTTCTATTTGTGCTGCAAGTCGTGCCAGCATCTTTGCCGGGCAATATACACGCCGTCATGGAGTTATCGATTTTAAAACCGACTTTTCCCCCTCTGCCCTGAGACAAACGTATCCACTTCTAATGCGCAGGGCGGGTTACCGCATTGGCTTTATCGGCAAATGGGGAGTGGGGAATAACTTACCCGAAAAGGAATTTGATTACTTTAAAGGATTTCCGGGGCAGGGCAGATATTTTCATGAGGAAAATGGTAAGCAGGTTCATTTAACCAGCATCATGGGCAGGCAAGCCATCGAGTTTCTGAATGGCAGTTCGGAAAATCAGCCATTTTGTCTTTCCGTAAGCTTCAAAGCACCGCATGTCCAGGATAATGATCCCAGGCAATTCCTTTACGATCCAACTTACGAAAACCTTTACAAGAACGTAACCATCCCGGTTCCCAAGACTGCACATCCGCGTTACTTTGAGTCGCTTCCGGAATATATCCGCAATTCGGAAGCACGGAGAAGGTGGAAGATTCGCTTTAGCACACCGGAAAAATTTCAGGAATCAGTTAAAGGATACTACCGACTCATTTACGGCGTTGATGTGGTGTTGGGTAGAATCATGGCTGCCTTGAAAGAACTAAAGTTCGAAGATAATACAATCATCATTTTGACCGGGGACAATGGATTCTATCTCGGTGAACATGGACTGGCTGGCAAGTAGTTTATGCATGAAGAGTCGATTCGAACCCCATTAATTGTTTATGACCACAGATTGCCGGTATCTTTACGAGGCAAGCGGAGGCAGGAAATTGTGTTAAACATTGACTTGGCGCCAACCATTCTTGACCTTGTTGGATTGGATATTCCAGCACCTGTGCAGGGACGCACTCTCCGGGGATTGATCTATGGCAAAGAAGAGCCATGGAGAAACGACTTTTTCTACGAACACCTTTTCGAACATCCCACAATTCCAAAATCTGAAGGAGTTCGTAATGAACGGTGGAAGTACGTTCGATATATTGACCAGCATCCGACTCATGAAGAGCTGTATGATTTGGAAAATGACCCACATGAAGAACGTGATATTGCAATGATAAAGGGTAACAGTGAAGTTCTCAATTCCCTGCGTAAGCGATGGCGTGAACTCCGGGATAACTTGCGATAAAAAATATTACAATTGTCTCTAAATCTAAAAAATACCGCAATATCAGACATTGGATTTGGATAGAAGTACACTGAAAAGGCCGCTTAATTTTGTCTTGACTTTTAGGGTGCAGTAAAGTAACTTTATTTTGATATTAATTTTTCACTGGTTTGACTGTTATAATTACCATTATAGCATATAAATAATTTTACCTCTGGAAAATATTCAATTAAACATATATGGACATTTACTATTATTTGTGATGAAAGTTTTTTATCCATTCTCTGCTCTTCGTTCAAATGACAACTAAAAATTTTAATAACAATTTTTTAACATAGGAGGAAGTAATTATGCAATCAAAGTATTTCTCATTTATAATTACAAGTTTCATTTTGATAGCATTTTTTCAGATGCTTTCTTGTTCGAGAGAAAAATCATTGGAAATCAATTCCTTTCAAGAGATAAAAGAATATTTCGGTAATCCGCCAGCGGAATTTCGGAGTGTTCCGTTTTGGGTGTGGAATGATGAAGTAACAGAAGAGAAGATTGAGGAACAGTTAACCGAATTACACTCTCAGGGAATTGGTGGTGTATTTATTCATGCACGCTATGGTTTAATCACGCCTTATCTTTCGGATAGATGGTTTTCTCTATACCAATTTGCTTTTGACAAGTTAAAAGAGTTGGGGATGAAAATGTGGATTTACGATGAAGATGGTTATCCGAGCGGTTTTGCCGGTGGGTATGTCCACGCAGAAATGCCAGAAGCCCCCGGGAAAATATTGGTGTTTCGCCGCTACGATGTTCTCCCGGCAGATATAAAGGGTGAGGTATTAGTTGTTTTAAAAAAGGATGGTTCAGATTTCGTCGATATCACCAATCGGCTGGATGATGAAAAGTCAAAAAGTGGAGAGTATTATATCTATGAATTAATTGATAATCCTTCATCAAAGTCTGTCGATTTAATACTTGATGGTGTTACTGAAAAATTTTTAGAGATTACGGTAGAAAGGGGATATAAAAAATACTTTGAGCATGAGTTTGGAAAAATGATACCGGGGATTTTTCAGGATGAAGCCAATATCCGACCTCGTGGCAGAAACTCTTTAAAATGGACACCGACTATGTTTTCGGAATTCCAAAAAAAATGGGGGTATGATTTGAAACTCCATCTACCCTCTCTTTTTGAAGAAGTCGGTGATTGGAAAAAAATACGGCATAATTATTATTCCATTTTATTAGATATTTTTATTGAACGTTGGGGCAAGGTATACTATCAGTATTGTGAGGAGAACAATTTAAAGTTTACCGGTCACTACTGGGAGCATTCTTGGCCCTCTCCCTCGAATGGTCCCGACAATATGGCGATGTATGCATGGGCTCAGATGCCCGGTATAGATATTCTCTTTAATGAGTATGGAGAAGACACCGGGGCACAATTCGGTAATGTCCGTTCTGTGAAGGAAGCAAGCAGTGTTGCCAATCAGATGGGCTTTTCACGCATATTAAGCGAAACGTATGGCGGGAGTGGATGGGGATTGCGGTTTGAGGATATGAAACGCATAGGCGATTGGGAATATGCTTTGGGTGTTAATTTTATGAATGAACATCTTATTCATATGACGCTTAAAGGTAAACGAAAACAAGATTGGCCGCAGTCATTTATTCATAGTCCATATTGGAAATTTTACCGCACTTTAGCAGATTATTTCGGTCGCCTCTCTATGGTGCTTTCTTCGGGAGAAGAAATAAATAAGATTTTAGTCATTGAACCAACAACATCGGGCTGGATGTATTATTCTCCGACAAATCCGAATAAAAATATTCGATACCTCGGAGATGCGTTCCAGGAATTTATAACGAAATTGTCAAAACTTCAAGTCGGGTATGACCTCGGATGTGAGAACATAATCAAGGATATCGGAAAAATTGAAAATGGTAAATTTGTCGTGGGGGAAAGGGCTTATGAGATTCTTATTCTTCCTCCGGGTCTCGAAAACCTGGACTCTTCAATAGTTCCTCTGGTCGAAAAATACCTTCAGGAAGGTGGTAAAGTTATTTCATTTGTGGAGACACCGAAATATATCGATGGTTCAGAATCAGATAAAATCGGCTTACTTGCTTCAAAATACGGCGCAAATTGGCTGAAATTAGACCAATTGAATGAGCAGGTCGCATCCGATTTACTTACTCCGGAAGACTTTCAAGTGTTAAATCCAGAAAACATCACCGGTATATTGTATCATCTCCGCCGGCAATTAGAGGATGGTGAGTTCTTGTTCCTGGTAAATACCAGCCTTGAAGAAAATGCTGCCGGCAGGGTAAAGGTCAAAGGGCAATCTGTTTTAGAATTAAATGCATTGAATGGTGATATTGCTCCATATCCTGCAGCAATTGAAGGTGGTTCGGTAACTATAGACTTTGATTTGCCGCCGGTTGGCAGCCTATTATTATTTATTAGTCCATCCTCTTCAACGACTTCACCTATTCCAGAAGACACTACTCCAGGAACAATTCTTACACCAACCGGCAATTTGCAAATTCAGATGATATCACCGAACACACTTACCCTCGATTATTGTGATATAAAACTTGATGGAAAAGTAGAAAAAGGTTTGTATTATAGTGCTGCGCAGTCAAGAATCTTTCAGCACCACGGCTTGAAGAGAAATCCATGGTACCAGAGTTATCAATATAAGACAGATATTATCGATAAGGATAAATTCCCTGCAGATTCGGGGTTTGAAGCAACTTTTTCTTTCCAGATAGATGAGGGGGTAGATAAAGCCTCTCTTCAGGCAGTAGTGGAACAAACGAATATTTTCCAGGTCTCGGTTAATGGCAATTCAGTTGAACCACGACCTGATGAATGGTGGTTGGATTACTCTTTCGGAATTTTTGACATAGGCAAGTATGTAGTCACTGGAACCAATCGGATTACATTACGGGTTTCTCCTTTCACTCTTCATGCTGAATTGGAGCGCATATATATCCTTGGTAACTTTGGTTTGAGTCCACAGGCGATAGGCTGGAAGATAGTGCCATCTTCACAAATATCTATCGGTGAATGGCATAAACAAGATATTCCCTTTTACTCTGACGGTGTAGCATACAGCAAAACATATAATCTATCATCTGTGGATAAGAAATATATTATAAAATTAGGTGCATGGCTTGGAACTACTGTAGAGGTGCAGGTTAATAAAGAGCATGCTGGACTCATCGCATGGCCTCCATATAGTTTAGATATTTCAGATAAGGTAAGGAATGGCGAAAATGAGATTTCAGTTATTGTTTATGGGTCATTGAAAAATTTACTGGGACCGCATCACAATCCAATCCGTGGTAGGACACCGCCTAATAGTTGGGATAGGGCTCCTGAAAGACAGCCAGGCGGAGAAAAATATGATTTTATAGGGTATGGCTTGTTCGAGGATTTCTCGGTGATTGAAAAGTAATTACTGTAAATTTCAACCTTCCGACCAAAGCGAAGGTTGTCAGGCACAGCAGATATGTTACATTTCAGATGGCAGAAGTTGCGATAAGCAAGAGGAAATCTACTGAAATATATTTTCTGACCAAACGATTACATTATTGTCCGGTTTAACGCAACACTTTCAGATATGAATCAGTGGGCAATCGTATCTAATGCCTTATTAAATAATAAATGACATATATTTTCCTGACATTTTTTAAAATGGAAAAGTAATAAACGAAATAAAATCAACTTTTACTTTAGAACAGAAGGACAGGACAATGTCCTGTCCCTACAATATATTCAATTACAAAT
>JAUWXV010000096.1 GCA_030616165.1 bacterium
GGCAAAGGCTTTACATATATCACCTCCAGAATACATACCTCCATCTGTTATAATTGGAACATATCTGCCCGTCTTCTTGAAATAAATTTCCCTCGCTGCAGCACAATCAACGGTAGCAGTCACCTGTGGGACACCTATACCCAAAACTCCCCTTGTAGTACATGCAGTCCCGGGTCCTATACCTACAAGAAGGGCATCTATACCTGTCTCAATAAGAGCAAGCGCCTGTTTATAAGTCACGCAGTTTCCAACTATAACAGGAATCTTCATCTCCTTGCAGAACTTCCCAAAGTTAAGAAATTTATATTCGGTCGAAAAATGGCGAACCGTAGTTACTGTCGATTGAACTACAAATATGTCAGCCCCAGACTCCTGCGCCATTATTCCAAATCTCTCTGCTCTCTGTGGTATTGAAGAAACAACTGTAGGAACACCTGCCGATTTTATCTGTTCTATTCTCTGTGAAATCAATTCTTCTTTTATATCTTTTTGATAAATTTCCTGCAATAACTGTGTAACCTCATCAGAACTCGCCTTTGCTATTCTTTCGAATATTTCAGTTGGGTCTTCGTATCTGGTTTGTATCCCTTCAAGATTCAGAACTGCAAGACCTCCAAGATTCCCCATAGTCACTGCAAACCTTGTATCAACAACACCATCCATCGCCGCCGCTATTATTGGTATCTCGTATTTTTTCCCTTTCAATTCCCAAGTTATATCCACCTCATTAGGATTTATTGTTACTTCACCAGGAACAAGGGCTATCTCGTCAAATCCATAGCATCTCCGAGCATTTCTTCCTCTCCCTACAAATAATCCCATTAGTCTCCTCCTTTAAAAATTAATCTTATTTTCCTAAAATCTTTAATATTATGTATATAATTATGCTTATTAAAATACAAGTGGTCAGAGGAAAATAAAATACAAAGTTATCTCTTTTAATATAAATATCTCCTGGAAGCCTTCCTATATAAGGTATTCGATTTGCATAAAGGACAACAATGCCTATAAGAATTATAACAGCACCAACTATAATCAAAATTTTTCCAATCGATGGAAAAGGCGAATACATTTTTGAATCCTCAATTAAATGATAAATTCACATAATCACCAATCTTAACATCAAGAGACTTTTCTGCATTCCCAAGGTATATTGCTATCTCTAAAAAACCACTACTGCCAAATAGTGCAATTGGTCTATTCTTTCCGCCATCAGAATAAAAGCGTGATATTCCCCTTATATTTAAATCTTTGATATTTATTGAAATATATTTTTCCTGATATTTTACGGGCATCTCGTCTTTTTTTATATTAGTAATGATATTTCCAAAGCTATCACAATAAATTACCTTTCCAATTATCTTATTTCCCTTTTTAAATGGCTCAAAACTTTCCCCCTTTATATAGTCAGAAATCTCGGGACCAAATTTTTCTATATCAGTCCCGAGAGATAAATAAGCAGAAACCGGGGCAATAATATCTCTTCCATGAAATGTTGAACTAACATTTTTGAGAAAATAATCTTTATTAACAACGTCATAAACTTGAAAATTTTTCTTTTCTGATAGAATATATTTAAGCACACCATTGTCGGGCGCAAGAAACACGTAATTGATACAATCAAGAACAATAATCCTTCGTAAACTACCCACTCCAGGGTCAACAATAACTATGTGAATAGTTCCTTCAGGAAAAAATGAAAAAGAATTTTTTATAACAAATGCAGCCTGGTCAATATTCTGCCTTTCAATTTCATTTGTTATATCAATAATTTTTGCTTTTGGATTGATTCCAAGAATAATCCCTTTCATTACCCCAACAAACCCATCTTTCTCCCCAAAATCTGTTGTCAACGTTATAATTCCTGACATCTTCATAATTTGCAGTTTTTTTCGTTACTTTCTTTGAAAAGAAAGTAACCAAAGAAACTTTTAACATATTCCCTATCCCGTGCTTTGCACGGGATAGGGAATAATAGTAAGTTTACTCCGCCATAGGCGGGTTCTTTGTATTGCCTACTTCTTGTGAAAAGGAAGTAGATTAATAACTCTCGTCTTCAGAAGGGAATTTTTTTTCTTTTACGTCTTTTATATAATTTTTAAATGCGGTTAACATATCATCATAAATATTGGCATAAATATGAACGAATTTAAGATGAAATTCTTTATTAAGACCGAGCATATCTGCATAAACCAGAATCTGGCCGTCACAGAATTTTCCCGCACCTATACCGATTGTGGGGATTTCAAGTTTTTCTGTGATTTTTTTTGCACACTCAGAAACAATCTTCTCCAGAACAATACTAAATGCACCAGCATCCCTCAGAGCCAAAGCATCCTCCATAAGTTCCCTTTCGGCATCAGGACTATCACCGTGCACACTATACCCTCCCAATTTATGAACCGACTGCGGTGTTAAACCAATATGCCCCATAACCGGGATACCAAAATCTACAAGACGTTTTACTATATTTATTACAGATTTCCCTCCTTCTAATTTAACAGCGGATGCACCTGCTTTCAGGAAATTTCCAGCATTCCTTACAGCCTCTTCAACTCCGCATTGATAGGATAAAAATGGCATATCAGCAATTACCAGTGCCCTTTTTACACCATTTTTTACCGCTCGTGTATGATAAAGCATCTCCTCCATCGATATCTTCAAAGTATATTCATATCCTGCAAAAACATTTGCAGCAGAATCCCCAACAAGAATTATATCTATTCCGCTCTCGTCAAGAATCTTGGCAGTAATATAATCATACGCAGTCAGCGCTGAAATCTTTTCTCCCCTCTCCTTCATCATACGAAGTTTTATTGTTGTTACCTTATCCTGCATAATATTTTAATACCTTTTTTTAAATTTTAAAAAGAAAGTAGACACCTTTTTTGAAAAAAAGGTGTCCCAAAAAACTTACTATTATTCATTATATTCCAAATAATCAAGTTATTCTTTTCTTTATTACACCTCCGCCGATGACTTTATCCCCCTTATAAAATACTGCCGACTGACCGGGGGTAATAGATTTTTTGGGCGAATCAAAAATTATCTTGACCGTATTATCATCTATCGGATATACAGCCGAACTCGCTCCAGAATCATTATACCTGATTTTGGTCGTCACATTTATTGGCTTATCCAATTTCTTAAAAGCGATAATATTAATATTATCAGCAGTAAGACCGATATCATATAAATCCTCTTCATCCCCTACGAAAATTCTGTTCGTATTCGGCTCAATATCGGTAACATAAACAGGTTTACCAACTGCTATGCCTAATTTTTTCCTTTGACCAATGGTATAGAATGGATAACCTTTATGCAGTCCTAAAACACTTCCATCTTTTGCTACTATTTCTCCCTCACCCACGTTGATTTCAGAGTCCTTAGTCCATTCATTCAAAAATCTATGATAGTCGTCATCCGGGATAAAACAAATCTCCTGACTTTCTCTGACTTTTGATGTCTTAAGATTCCTGCTACCGGCATATTCCCTGACCTCGGGTTTTGTCATCTCACCAATTGGCAAGATAGTCCTCGAAAGTGCACTCTGTGAAAGTCCCCAAAGAACGTAAGATTGGTCCTTTTTAGCATCCTTTCCTTTCTTTAACAGATATCTATTACTTCTTTTATCGAACTCAATCCTGGCATAATGTCCGGTTGAGAAGTAATCTGCACCAATTTCGAGTGCCTTTTTTAAAAGTGCCTCCCACTTAATTTTAATATTACATAAAACGCAGGGATTTGGAGTTCTGCCATTTAGATATTCTTCCACAAAGTTATTTATGACATATCTTTCGAAAATATCTGTGAAATCCAGTGTATAATGCGGAATCCCAATCTGACTGCACACATATCTCGCATTATCGATAGACTCCAGCGAACAGCATGATGATTCATTTTCAACATTTCCTCCCAAATCCTCATATTCCCATAATTTCATAGTCAGACCAATAACTTCATACCCTTCTTCTTTCAGAACAACCGCCGCTACCGAACTATCCACACCACCACTCATTGCTACCGCAACTTTTCTCTTCATCTTGATAACAGAACTCAGGTAAATATATTAATTATCATTAAAATTATTATAGCAACTTAAATTTGAAAAATTTTTAATTCCTTATGTAATAAGGAATTAAAAATAATTTAAAGTTTTTTGTGCAACTTTTTTTCAAAAAAGTTGCAAATTAAAAAGAAACAGAAGAAAGTTCTTTTAATCTTTTTATAACCTTTGGAAAAACGGATAAAGCATAATCTATATCCTCTCTGGTATTCTGTTTTCCAAGAGAGATTCTGATACTCGACTGCACCGTTTCTGGAGACAGTCCCATAGCCTCGAGCACATGGGATGGTTCGGAACTGCCTGAAGAACAAGCCGAACCAGTTGCAACCGCTATACCTTCAAGGTCAAGGCTTAAAAGTAAAGATTCCCCTTCGATTCCGCTGAATGACATATTAAGATAGCCAGGCAGTTTCTCTTCTGGATGTCCGTTAAATTTAATATTGTCGATGGTTTCATACAAGTTTGTCCTGAAATAATCCTCGAGTTCGGATAAATATTTAAATTCGCTCCCCATTTCTTCAGCCCTTATTTCAGCCGCTTTTCCAAGACCTACAATTCCCGGAATATTTTCCGTTCCGGCTCTTTTGTTTCTTTCATGGCTTCCCCCGTGCAGGAGGGGCTGAATTTTTATTCCCCTTCTGACATAAAGTGCACCCACACCTTTCGGTCCGTATATCTTATGCCCGGAAATTGTCAAAAGGTCAACCCCAATTCCCTTTACATCAATCGGCAGTTTACCGAAGGTCTGAACTGCATCGCTATGAAATAAAATCTCATTCTCCCTTGTAATTTTCCCGATTTCACTAATATCATTAATTGTGCCTACTTCATTATTAGCATGCATTATTGATACAAGTATAGTCTTTTTATTGATGGACTTCTTCACATCAGAAGGGTCAACCATTCCATATTTATTCACCGGAAGATACGTAACTTTAAATCCATTAGATTCAAGAAATTCACAGGTATTTAAAACAGCATGATGCTCCACCATCGAGGTTATAATATGTTCCCCTTTATCGCGATATGCATATGCAATCCCTTTAACAGCCAGGTTGTCAGATTCCGTGCCGCTTGAAGTAAAATATATCTCTGAATCTTTCGCATTAATCATATTCGCAATAATTTCCCTTGATTTATCCATTCCAGTCCTGGCTTTCCTTCCAAACGTGTGGAGACTGGATGCATTCCCATAGGATATATGAAAAAATTCCTTCATAGCCTCAAAAACTCTCTTATCAACAGAAGTCGTCGCAGCATGGTCAAAGTATATTGGTTTCACGGCTTGTTCTTTATTTTAAAAATAGATTTTAACGAAATTAATTTACAGAACCTTGGTAAATTCTGAAAATCAATATTTTTTATTTAAATCACTAATATATTTAATTATCGGGATTACCACGCTTCGTCCTCCCGCAAATGCGGGGGGACTACACTCGCAATGACAAACTAACTTCACGTTATTGCGATGAGCGAAGCGACGCCTGCGCAGGCGTGTCAATCTCAGACAAATTTCATAAAGTTTTTTAACTTAATATCATAAATTCCATGAATATTAATTCGAAATGTTTTTAATAGTGCTTGATGAATCAAGCCCCTACAGATATTAAATTAATTAATATTTTATTATTGTAGGGATTCGATTTATCGAACCCGAAATTTAAAACATTTTTACTAAAAGAATATTCATATTAAATAAAAATTTACTAAAATTCAGCATCTAATTTATTTTTTTATCCATATCCGAATATATCTCCTCTATATTACAATAAGGTTTCGGAGGTTTTCCCCTTTCTACCAGTCTGAGGAGGTCTCCATATTTATAATTTTTAAAAGCCACTATTCCCTTTCCGCTGATATATAAAAGAGCAGTCAGATTTGCAAATTGGACAGCCTCTTCAATTTTAAGATTTCCGCTTTTAAAACTATTTAAATTTTTCAATATATAGATATTGAACCCGGCTCTAAAAGAATCTCCTGCCCCCACCGCATCAACTGCCTTCATTGAAGAATAATAATTTTCAATGAACCTTGTAATCACACCTTTTGGAGGGGAAAAATATTTTATTATCACATAATCTTTAGAAGTTACAGCAAAAATCCTTGAATCTTCAGCATTTTTCCAGAACTTTCTTTGAAGATATTCTAAAAATGCGTATGCTTTTGATATTTCATCGCTTTGTGGAGCAGAATCAACTTCATACCTTCGGTTCATCAATTCTACTTCATCATTACTGCACATAAATAGATGCGCATCATAAAGAGAAGGCTTAAGAAGGTCATATTTCTCGGATTTATTGGTGTATGTATGAGTATCGACCATAACAATCGACCCAATCCCTTTTATCCACACAATCATTTCGGCAAGATTTTTACCCTCATTCCTATCTGCACCTCTATCAAAAAGCCCGCTGTATCCTATCTGTACAATTTTCGGTTTTAAAGAGTGTAGTTTGTCTTTTATTTCTTCAGTCATATCAAAATATCTTCCAGCCCCCTCAAAAAACGCAATAGGTCCCCTTTTTCCCCCTTCACCTTTTGGGATTATTGATACATCTGTATGCCATCCTGTCTTTATAATCCCTTCAGTATCTATTCCATATTTTTTCATCCCATTAACGAAGAACTCACCTTCATAATCATCGCCGATGTAACCCATAACCCCTGTTTTAACTCCCAGAGCATTTGCCGGCAACACGGCATTACCCGCTCCGCCATAATGAGAACTCTCAATCTGCTTTCTGCTTAATCTTGGCTTATGGTGGACTACTCCTAAGGCACCTTCTTTAATATCATGCTTCCTTATATCCACAGGTTCCTTCACATCATCCACCAATACCGATATACATAAGAAATCTACCTTCCCCATAATATGAAACTTAAAGTCTTTTGTGCGAATTTCTTAAGGCTGAAAATCTTAAAATTTACCGATGGTTTTTATTAACTTGATATATTCACAAATCCTGTCCTTGTCATTCTAAAACAATAACTGTCATTCCGAACTCGTTTCGGAATCTATCTTTAGATTTCATATTAGATCCTGAAACAAGTTCAGGATGACAATAGTAGCAGCACTCAACCTTGTTTCAAAGATAATTCTATAGTAATTTTAATAATATTAATATTGTACCTAATAAAACAAAGAATTTTATGAATTATTCAGGTAAATAAATTCCCTATACCATCCTTTTAATACCTGGATGAAGATACAAGTCGAGTTCATCCCTGCTTCTTGTTGAGGCCTCCGTATATACAGCACCGCCAGTTCCTCCCACAATAAGATGAAATGTGTTTGTCGGTAAATGGACAATATCTCCAAACTTGAAAACATATTCTCTGGCAAACTTGACCTGATTATGCTCATCCGGAATTGGACGAACGGGATTTATCGTATGCTCACCCTCCCTACATGGAATCCACAATGAAGCCGACCCATAATGAAAACGGAAAGCCTCTTCCTTACCCTTAATTTTCACTGCTACTCCCTTAAGTTCATCCGGGACAGTAAAGTCTTTTATACCAGTGGTCTTTAATATTGCATACATATAGTCAGATGGAAATTCATCTTTTAAACCAACAAATCCCTTTGCTTTTTCATTCATATCGATAAAACCTTCAGGGATATCATACCCCGGAGGAATCACCAGAACACTCACATGGGAATGCCAGGTTAAAACCTGCCCCTCAAGAGTCATCAGAACTTTCCTGCATTCATCCTCATTTACAAATGTAATCAATCCAACACCGGTCCTTTTGAATTTTTCATAGTCTCCTCCGGATAGGAAATAATCCACAATCTCGATATATTTATAGATTATTTCTCTGTATCTCCCCGTATTAACATCGAGTACTCTTTTGGCTTTATAGCCCGACCTCTGGAAAAGTTCCCAGTATTCTAATTGAGCTTTTAATTCATTTTCTTCGTTTAATTCGTTTGACTTCATAATAATCCCCAGTTTAATAAAACCAATGAAAATCATCACCATCCCGAATATTCGGGATAATAGTAAGTTCTCACACATATCCAGTAAACATATAGAGAACAAGTTCGCTCATTGTTACAAGGTCAAAAATGTTATGACATAATATAGACCTAATTTTAGAAAAATTGGCAGTCCTAACAAATTCATGATACACATCGGGGATTTCTTCTCCTGGTATATCATCTACTCTGTATCTTTTCAATATATTCCTTTCGAGAGTCTGAAGTTTACAGTCCGGAAGATACTCTTTCCATCTCCTTCGCGATTCGTGAAGTGTATCGAAATGTGGAAAATCAGGGTCAAAGCGAACATTATAAAGAAATCCTCTCTCCATAAGATATGGATAATCAAACGATTTTCCGTTAAAAGTAACAATTAGTTTAAACCTTCTCATTAAATTTTCAAGATAAACAAGTATTGGTTTTTCCTCGGTGTAGTCTCTTGCAAACAACTGCTCAAATGTAAAATCATTATCTTTAAAATACATAAGCCCAATAAGAAAAATCGGACTGCTGGTAAGACCACAGGTCTCTAAATCTATAAATAGTGCTTCTTCACACTCTATACTAAAAAATTTGCGCATATCTTTATGAAGCAGATCCAAATTACCGCTATATCCCCCTGTTTTAAAAGTAAATTTATATCTTGATACAAATTGTTCTGAATTTTCCATTAATTCTTTTAATCTTTTCAATATTTTTAAAAAAGAGCCCTTTTCGTTACTAACTACTTCACCCTTAAGAAATTTTTCTATTTGAGCGTCGTCTCTTATTTTCAATTGAGAAGATTCCTTCTTTAACCGCCCGATTTCGCTCAACGGGAATACTTTAATTTCCTTACGGTTAAGTTCAGAAATTCGCCTTTTCAGTTCTTCAGATAACATAATCTCTTGTCCTAATATGAATACTTACTTCTTTTGAAAGATAGTCTGGCATAAAGTTGTAATTATACAGGGACACGCCTCTGCGTGTCCCTACAAGGTTCTGTAAGCAAAAATAAATATTTTGAGAAATTGTATTTATTTCAGTAGTAGAGACATGCCATGGCATGTCTCTACTATATGCCGTGTCATTTTTAAAAGAAAGTGGGCTAAATAATCAGTTCCATAATAATCTTAGTAGCCCTTTTATCCGGATAAAACCATCCCCCTTTCCCATCGGAATCCCGGTATACAACATTTCTGAGGTCACTTGCTCCCACACAGGATGGACAGCCATTTTCACAATCACAACCCATTAGCAAATCATATCCCATATTCAACACATCTTCAATCAATTCAAATCCCTTTTCGGAAAAACCGAGTCCCCCGGGATATTTGTCGAATACATAAATCCCCGGAGATGCAGGATTTTTGATATCAATCGTCCCGCCTATATCATTCTTATCGCACATAGAAAGAATTGGAAGTGTAGCGAGCATAAGATTCTTAATCCCTACCAGACCATCTGCAGGTCGAACTCCAAGACTTAGTATATATTCGAAGTCCAGTGTCGAAAAGTCAAGCCATACCGAAGCTGTCTCCATTTTTTGTTCTGGAAGCTCAAGTTTCTCCATACCAAATCTTTCTAACGTATAAAATTTTATCTTTGCAAATGAAAAAACAGAAAACAAAACCTCGACATTTCCAAAAAAGGCAAATATATTTTTAATTTTTTTATCGCCCCTTTTTTCAATAACTTTTATTGCAGAATAGGTTACTGGCTGGGTATAATAATCCAGATTGCATTTTTTGACATAAGCAATTTTTCTGGTTATATCTAAATTATGTACAAGATAACTCTCACCTTCCTGAATATATATTGCCCCAGGATGCACTAAAAGAAAGGCGCTGGGAAAATCAACTGTACCGATTACATTTCTGCTCTCCTCCATTTCTACAATAGAGATGTTATCTCCAGAAGCGGTTCTCAAGTTGTTCTTTGCAGATGGGCTTTCCCCTCTTGACCAATACCACCTGTTTTGAATTCCTTTAACATACCCCTCGTCTTCAAGGATATTAATCAATTCATCTGTTAAAGGACCAAAATACTGCGTATCACTCTCACAAAGTGGAATCTCGTATGCAGCACAGCTGAGGTGTCCTGCTAAAATATAGGGATTGTAAGGGTCAATTACCGCATTCTCTGGGTCAGAATCAAAATAATATGCCGGATGATTTATAAAATACTGGTCAATAGGGTCATCGTATGCGACAATTATTACCATGCTTTCTGATTTTGTTCTTCCTGCCCGCCCGGACTGCTGCCAAACACTCGTTATGCTCCCAGGATAACCAACTATTATGCAGGCATCAAGTGTCCCTATATCTATTCCGAGTTCGAGTGCATTAGTGCAGGTCACACCGAGAAGTTTCCCATTAAAAAGTAATTCTTCAATCTTCCTTCTCTCTTCAGGAAGATAACCCCCCCGATATGAGCGTACCGATTCTGTATTAAAGTTTTTCCTCTTTTTTAAATATTCAATGGTATATTTATAAAGAATTTCTGCAACAATCCTTGTACGGGCAAATGCTATTGTCTGGATTTTTTTTTCTATCAGTTTCGAAAATATTTTTTGTGCCTGAATATTCGTGCTTTTCCTGACATTCTCTTTTTTTCTATCTATAGGAGGGTTCCAGAATACAAAAGTCTTTTCTCCTTTTGGAGAACCATCATTTTTAATAATTTTCATCTTTTTCCCGCTCAGTTTTTCCGCCAGTTCAACCGGGTTTGCAATAGTTGCCGAACAGCATATATATTGTGGAGAGGTTCTATAATAGTCTGCGATTCGATTTAATCTTCTTAAGACCTGGGCAGTATTTGAGCCGAAGACTCCGCGATAAACATGAATCTCATCAAGTACAATATATTTCAATCTTCCAAAAAATTGAGCCCATTTAACATGATTGGGCAGGATTGAATAATGAAGCATATCCGGGTTAGTAAGCAAAATCGACGAATTTGTCCTGACCTTTTTCCTTTTATGTTGGGGTGTGTCTCCATCATAGGTTTCTGCTTTTATTCTGTCTCCGAATATTCTAAAAGTAAAGAGATTTAAATTCTTTAGTTGGTCCTGGGCAAGTGCCTTGGTCGGAAATATATAGAGTGCTTTATCATCAGGATTTGAAATTAAATTTTCAATAATTGGAATATTGTAACAAAGTGTCTTACCGCTTGCAGTTGAGGTTACAATAACCAAATTTTCTCCCTTACGAATTCTATTGACTGCATCTGCCTGATGAGTATAAAGTCTCTTTATGCCAAATTCGAGAAGCAGTTCCTCTAATTTTTTGGGCAGATGATTAGATAAATTACCATACTTTGCCTCTCTTTTTTCAATTCTCTTAATGAAAATAATTTGACCTTCGTAATCAGGACTACTTTTCAACTCCTTAATAATTTCATCTGAATTCATGAGAATATATTATCCAATAACACACTAATTATACTCTATTTCTTAAAGAAATCATAAGCAGGACAGACATTCCTGTCTGTCGATGTTTAAATTATTATTTTAATTAACTCTTATAAAAACCCTTTTTCAGAATATACTCTTCAACAGCAGGATGAACAAGATATTTTATAGATTTTCCTTCTCTCACCCTTTCTCTAATCTGGGTGGATGAGATTGATATTTCGGGAGAATCAGAGAATATTACCTTATCGGAATATATAATCTTTTTACCGTTGTCCTCATGATTCGGACGCCTTGCAACAACTATGTTTGAAAGCCTGATAATCTCATCAGGGTCTTTCCAGGTAGGAAATTCCTTCAAACTGTCTCCTCCAATGATAAAATAAATTTCATCATCCCCTTTAGAAAATTCTTTCAAAGTATCAACGGTAAAAGAGACATTTTCTTCGTTTATTTCAATATCTGAAATCTCAAATTTGGGATTATCTCTAATAGATAGTTTAACCATTTCCCATCTGTCTTTTTTATCTGTCATCTTTACATTCTTTTTATGAGGCGGTAAAGCAGCCGGAACAAATATAATCTTTTTTAACCCCCAACTTTCTCTAATCCATTCCGCAATAATTAAATGTCCCACGTGTATAGGATCAAAAGTTCCACCCAGTAAACCAATCTTCATTTTAAAATTTTAATTTTTTTAAATTCCCATTCAAAAGACAAGTGTCGTAATATACAATTATTTTAATTTTTCAGAGAGTATCTTTTCATCACTGAGTTGTTGGATTCTGGACTTGGCATTTCCCACGAGTTTGTGGTCAGGAAAAATTTTTATAAATTCTTCAAAGGTTCTTTTTGCGTTCTGAAAATCTTTTAGTTTCATTTCACATTCACCAATCTCAAACATAGCCTCTGATGCCCATTTTGTATCAATATAATCCTCTAAAACATTCAAAAAATATCTTTTTGCAGCAACATAACTGCCCAATTTTTTATACTGCTTGGCATTTTCAAACCTCTTTCTTGCCAGTTTACCCCTCGATTCCATTATTTTATTCGCAGCATCCTCCACATAGTCACTTGCAGGATAGTCTTCTATTAATATGATAAATTCATTTATCGACTTAATTGTATAATCCTGGTCAAGATTAT
>JAUWXV010000001.1 GCA_030616165.1 bacterium
GCCATAGGTCTGATTGGGTGTGTAATAAACCACAACAAAAATCGACTCAACTTTCAATTGTAAATTTGAAGAAGGTTAAAAAATGGGTGTATTCAGAAAGATTTTAGGATTGACATTATTGGAAATAAACATTAAATTAAAATAAGCGCCTGTAGCTCAATCGGATAGAGTTCCTGGCTTCGAACCAGGAGGTTGGGGGTTCGATTCCCTCCAGGCGTGCAAAATTATTCCAATTATGCGCCCGTAGCTCAATTGGATAGAGTACTTGGCTACGAACCAAGAGGTTGGGGGTTCGAGTCCCTCCGGGCGTGCTAAAATAAGAAATATTATTTTTCTATTGGAGAATAAAATGCCGAAAAAGAAAAAAATTGATGTAAAAACTGCTGCAATAATTGCAAAGAAATATCTTGAAGAATTAACTGGGATAAAAACTTCAACTGTAGAAGAGACTGTATCATCAGAAGATTTTTGGATTATAACTCTTGGATACGTCGAACCTCATGAACTTTTCCCAGATAAGAATTATAAAGTGTTTAAGGTTGACGGCAGTAGTGGTGAAGTTGTTTCTATGGAAATAAAAGATATATCAAAAGAATAATGTTTCAAAAAAATAAATTTGATTTGGAAAATTTTTATAATAGAGGAATTATTGTAGATACTAATTTGCTTATTCTGTTTTTGGTTGGTAAATATGACATTGATTATATATCTAAATTTAAAATTACTTGTAAATATTCTAAGAAAGATTTTGAAATCTTGAAAAATTTTGTTAATAGATTTAAAAAGTTAATAATTACTCCCCATATTCTTTCAGAATTATCCAATCTTTCGATGAAAATTCCAGAAAAAAGATTAGCAAGATATTTTAAATATTTCATTGGAATTTTGAAAATTTCAGATGAAATAAATATTGATAAAAATTCTATTCTTTTGAATGAATATATTGATAAAATCGGAGTAACAGATGTTGGAATCATGTTAGCATCTGAAAATGATGATTTTTTATTTATAACTGATGATATTAAATTAGCATATATTTCTCTTTCAAAAGGACTTAGTGTATTACATTTCAGTCAAATTAGAGGGGGATATATTTGGTTTAAAAAATTAGAGTATAATAAATAAATTTATTTTTGTCGAAATAACACACTTTGAAATTTAACCGAATACAGTTCATACACAATTAATAAATATTTTAAATTTAAAAATTGATGTTCTATGTCGATACTAAACTTTGAAAAACTTGGTAAAGTGATTTCTATACCGGATTCTGCAAGAACTATTTTAGAGAAACCTGAAATGGAAATTACTATGCGTCTCGACTTATTTCTGGGAGATAAGATGCTCTGTACAGATGTTTATGTAGTTTATTATAGTACCGCCAGAGGTCCAGCAAAAGGTGGGATTAGGTTTGCTCCCGATGTTACTTTAGAACGTACAAGTGTATTTGCCGAACTGATGACGTATAAAACTGCTCTTGTAGGAATACCATTTGGGGGAGGTAAATCCTGTGTGCGAATTGATCCGAAGAAATATAAGAGATTTGAATTAAACGATATTGTTAAAGAATATGTGCATATAATGTCAAGGGAAATAAACCCAAAGGTTTATATTCCTGCACCTGATGTGGGAACAGGTCCAAGAGAAATGATGGTAATTTACGGTGAGACCCATATTCCTGAGAGTGTAACAGGTAAGCCAGTATCAGTTGGTGGAATTTCAGGCAGGAAGGAGGCTACTGGAAGAGGGGTAGCTACCACTGCTGAACTTGCTGTCGAGACTTTCATGGGTCAATACCTGAAGAACAGTAGAATTGCAGTTCAAGGATTTGGGAAAGTTGGTTCTCAAGTCGCTTTATTTTTACAAGAATCGGGAGCGAAAATCGTGGCTGCATCAGATACAAGCGGTGGGATTTTCTCTCCAGAGGGTTTTAATGTTGAAGAATTAGTAAAACATAAAGAGAGTAAAAAATCTCTTCAGGAGTATCCTGCAGAACGCATTTCTGGAGATGAACTTTTAACGCTTGATGTAGATGTGCTTGTGCTTGCTGCTCTTGAGAATGCCATCACTGTCAAGAATGCCAATGATATTAAGGCAAAACTAATCATTGAAGGAGCGAATAATCCTATTACTAAAGAAGCAGACGAATTACTCGAAAAAAATAATAAAATCGTTATCCCTGATATACTTGCGAGTTCTGGTGGGGTAATCGCTTCCTATGTGGAGTGGCATCAAGGCAAGTCGGGAAGTCTTACAGAGAAAGAAGAAACTTATTCAACTATCGATAAGTTAATAAATGATACATTTTATAACATATTGGATTTTGCAAAGGGAAAAGGATTGAATTATCGTGATGCGTCATTAGCTGTGGCAGTCCAGAAGGTTATCACTTCTATGGAAGACAGAGGTTGGATTTGATTTTATCATATTTTTAAGGAAATTTTTATAATGTGATTGTAAAGACCGATTTTTTAGTGAATTGTAAAAAAGTTATAATTTTTTACAGTAAATATTTATATATTTGAAGGATTAAAAAGCCCCATTCATTGTGGGGTTTTGTTTATGTTTTTGGAGGTTTGAATATTGTCGATTATAAATTTTGATAAATTGAGAAAGATTATACCGATTACAGTCAATGCACAGGAATTATTATCGAAGCCCGAAAAAGAAATTACATTTCAGATTAATATACATATTAACAAAAAGTTGTTCAGTTTTTATGGATATGTAGTTTACTATAATACAGTGCGCGGTCCTGCAAAAGGGGGGATAAGGCTTTCACCAAATGTAACTTTGGAAGAAACACGTGATTTGGCGGAGAGGATGGTTTATAAGACTGCTTTAACAGATATCCCTTTTGGAGGTGGTAAGTCTGGTGTTTGTATAGACCCGGCAAAGTTTGACCGTTATGATATTAGATGTATTCTTCAAGAATATGTTCATATTTTACAGATAGATCTGAATACTCAGACATATATTCCAGCACCAGATATGGGCAGCAGTCCATTAGAGATGATGGTCATTTATGGAGAAACTCATATTCCAGAGAGCGTAACGGGCAAACCTATTACTGTGGGAGGTCTTCCTGGTCGAAATGAGGCTACTGGAAGGGGTGCAGCTGTTATTGCTAAAGAGGCTGCTGTTAATTTTATAGATAAACCAATAAATGAAATAAACGTTGCAATTCAAGGATTTGGTAATGTGGGAAGTTTTGCCGCATATTTTCTGTCAATGTGGGGCATGAAAGTTGTTGCTGTTTCTGATGTACAGTGTGGTATATTTAATCCAGAGGGTCTGCCTATACCAGAAATGATGAATTGTGCGAAGAAAGATGGAACTTTATCAACACTGTGTTTGGGGGAGAAAATTTCCAATGCGGACCTTCTTACACTTGATGTTGATATTTTGATACCTGCTGCCTGTGAAAATGTTATCAATATTGACAACGCTCAAAATATTCGCTCATCAATCATTATTGAAGCAGCTAATGGTCCAACAACTTATGAGGCTGATGAAATCTTAAATGGTAAAAATATTAAAGTGATACCGGATATATTATCCAATGCTGGAGGTGTAATAGCTTCTTATGTAGAGTGGCATCAAGGAAAATCTGGAATCCTTACTGATATATCCGAGACCTTTGCTGTCATTGATAAGTTACTTAAAAAAAACTTTGTCCTTGTGAAGGATATGGCTGAAAAATGGAATATTTCTCACAGAGATGCTGCACATGCAATTGCAGTTCAAAAAGTTATCACTGCTATGAAAGATAGAGGATGGATTTGAATAGATACATTTTTTTTAAAAAAGTTGTAAGGATAATTAAAATTTCAAATTTCGCCAGTGTTTTACGATAAATATTACATTATTCAAGCAGAAAATGAAGTTTATTCATAATTAGATTTTAAATTGCTTTTACCTTTTTCACGGTATCCGATTCTGTGAAAAGGATTTACTATACTTGTAGCGATGTTTCGCAAGTGAGCGCAAACCCTTTTCAGATAGCGAATATAAAGAGCAAGACAAATAGCATCGGTTGGAATTTGGGGGATTCCTTCACCTTTAGTTAACATAGATACCCATTTGTCACATTTTCTGGTTATTTCAGAGGAATTTTCCATAATTTCTCTTGCAATTTGAATGTTTGACTTTTTGAATGCATCAATCAATTGGTCGAAAGTATTTACAAGTATCTCCTCAATTTTAACAAGTTCTTTTTCAAAGATTCCCCCTTCAAGCCGAGCGGGATGGTTCAAAGCCAGTTCAACAATATTCTTTGTATAATCCCCTATTCGTTCGATGTCTATAATTATGCTTGTTAATACGAGGCCCGAAGCTATATCTGCGGTCCCGGATATCGAAAGATGAGTAAGAACTTTTTTTCTTACTTCTCTTTCGTATTCGTTTATCATCAAATCTTTTTTTCTGATATCGATTTTAAGGTCAGATTTATCTTGTTTTCTCAGTGATTTAATGGACTCTACGAACATTTCACGGTCAGCATCCAGCATAATATAAGAATCTTTTAAAGCCTGATTTAAAAGGCTGTCTCTGTGAAATAAATCAAGAATTTTTCTAAACATGCCGTTTACTCCTTTATGTAATATATATAAATATAATTGGTATAATAAAAAATGTTATTATCACATAAATAATAGGAATTGCTCTGTTTTTTTCAATTAAAGCAGAAAATTTTGAAGCGAGAAAAATTGGAATATTCTTTAATGGTGTAAATATTATGATTCCAAATATGTTATACAAAAGATGAGCAAATGCGATGGTGACGGCGGAAATATTACCGGTTGAAAATGATGCCAGAATAGCAGTAATGGTAGTTCCAATATTTGCACCAAGAGTGTATGGATAGATTTGACTTAAAGTTAGAACACCTGCCCCTGCAAGCGGTACAATTAAAGACGTGGTTATAGAACTGCTCTGCACAATAGCAGTAAAAATCATACCAAAAAGCAGCGATAAGAAGTATGTGCGGAATATATACTGATTGAAAAAAACACCAACTTTATATACAATTAGCGATTTCACGGTCTTTGAAAAATATCTTAAAACAAAGTAAATACATATAAATGCGATTAAAACCATAATTGTTCCAGAGCCGCCTGTGACTTTTATCGTTAGCGAGGTTAAGGGAGTAACAATTGATTTAATAGGGCTTGTAAATTTCATTCCTCCCATACCTTCAAAGATATTGGCGGTAAATTGTGCACTTTTCCCTAAAAAATTGGTATAGTATTGAATAGGAAAAATAACTATTACAACAAGCGTATTAAAAAAGTCGTGTATGACCGCTGCTGCTGTGGCTCGACGGTATTCCACCCTTCTTGAAATGTGTCCCAAGGAGATTATTATGTTAGTTATGCTTGTCCCGATATTGGCTCCCATAATTATAGGAATGGCATTATTAAGTGAAAGAAAATTACTTCCTACAAGAGCAACTACAATAGATGTGGTAGTTGAAGAACTTTGGATGATGCTGGTTGATAAAATTCCTATAAAAAGTCCTGTAAAAGGATTATTTGTAGCGGATATTATCTTTTCTACGAAGTTCTTCCCAAAATATTCTAGTGCGACTCCAAGGAGAATAATACTGTAGAAAAATAAATACAACAGGATTAACAACAGAAGAATCTTTAATATGATTGAGCGCATTGATTTTGACTTGGTTTTATATAATCTGATTAGAATGATTATTCTTCCTAATTTTATAAATTTCTCATTAAATTTCAATTATAAAATTAAATCAGGGGATTTTTAAGTTTTGTTTTTGATGATTTGTATTGATTTTATTAGAGTTGTGAAAAAAATAAAATATTTTAAATTATTCGTATTGATAAAAATTGAATTTTAATGTATATTATGATTGAAAATTATGATGTAATATGATAGAAGAACATTCTAAGTGGATGAGACATGCTTTAAAGGAAGCAGAAAAAGCATTTAAAGAAGATGAAGTTCCAGTTGGTGCTGTTGTGGTAAGTAATGGTAAAATCGTCGGGAGGGGTTATAACAGAGTTGAGGGATTAAAAGACACAACTGCTCATGCAGAAATTATTGCTATAACAGCCGCATCTTCATATTTTAACTCGAAGTGGCTGACTGACTGCTCTTTATATGTTACACTTGAACCTTGTTCAATGTGTGCTGGGGCAGTCATTCTTGCGAGGATAAAGAATCTTATAATTGGAACACCTGACCCCAAAGCGGGTGCCTGTGGTTCAGTTATTGATATAGTGAATGATAAAAGGTTTAATCATAGGGTTAGTCTCTTTACAGGAATATTTGAAGAGGAGTGCAGTAGTCTCCTTAAAGACTTTTTTAAAAAAATGCGTAATAAAAAAGACTATATTTAGATTCAATTTAATTATTCTTGTAACTCTGAAATTAATTCACATAATGGATATGCAACTTTTTTAATAAAAGTTACAAAAGTGAATAAAATTTATAGTCTATATTTGCTTTTGTAATAAAACAACGAAATTATGGAGAGGTGCCTGAGTGGTTGAAAGGGGCGGTCTCGAAAACCGCTGTTCCGATTTCGGAACCCAGGGTTCGAATCCCTGCCTCTCCGCTAACTTGAGTTTTTGGTTATTTTATAATTAAACGATTAATAAACTGAAAATTAACATATAAATTTAAAATTTTTTTTCATGAAGTATATTTCAAAGGAAAATTTTATAACAATTGTTAATAACAATTTTCATTTAAATATCTATTTTTCAAAATAAATGTTATAAAATTAAATTATTTTGGAGGTTTTTATAATGGAAATAAAAGATTTAAAGATTAAACAAATAACATTATCTGAATCTAATACTAGAAAAGATTTAAGTGCTGGAACCGAAGATACAGGTATCGAAGATTTGGCTGATAGTATTAAAGAGAAAGGTTTGCTTAATCCAATAATTGTTAGAAAAAAAGATTATGAAAGTTATGAATTAATTGCGGGACAGAGACGTTTTCTTGCTTGCCAGAAATTAGGATGGGAAAATATCTCTGCGATTATAAGGGATGTAAATGATGATACAGATGCAACTATAATCTCTTTAGTTGAAAATGTACATCGTGCTGATATGAATCCAATTGATAAAGCACGAGCGTATCAGAAGATTTATGATAGGTATAAAGATTATAGTAAGGTTGCAAAAGAAACTTGTATATCTATATCTACAATAAAAAAATATCTTACACTTCTAAATTTAGATCCTTCTATTCAAGAGAAATTGACTACAAAAGAGGGGCCTGCTGGTATTGCGACATTGGCAAAAATAGCTGAAACTTTTGAACAAGAAGACCAAGAGGAAGTTCTTGATAGAATAGGTGGATTTAAGAACCAATTCAACTCGAAATAATAAAGAGAAGCAATGGAGATATTGATAAACTTGAAGAATTGAGAGAACAAGCTTTAGAAGGTGCTTTTGATACAATAATGTGTAAGGGGATAGACGAATGTCAGTTCATACCAGAAGAATTGATTGAATTGGTTAAAGAAGCAATTAAAAAGTTTGAAAAAGACGGAAACACAGAATCGTTCAAAGATATAGTAAAAAAAATGAGAAGATAACTTAATACACAGACTTTATCGAAAAATTTTCAGGTGTTTTGGATTAAGAACTCTTGTTAGGAGAAAAACAAATACAGTTGATATATTTAATAAAGGATGATAATGGTAATAGATATTATAGATAAGCAATCTCATAAAAATGGCGATATTTATACAATAAAATTCCAAGAAAAAACTATAAAAATTCTTTTCCTTTTTCACGCAATAGAAAGAATCAGAAAATGGGAGATAAAAGAAGAAATGGTAGCCGAAACACTTATTCTACCAGAGGAAGTAATAATTGGTCACAGAAATAGGTATATTGCTCACAGAAGATACGGTAATCATTTAGTAAGAGCTGTTTATGAATATGAAGGAGAATTGCCTGTATTACTTACAGTGTATTTTCCATATATAAGCCGTTATTTTAAGGGAGGTGATGTTTATGAAGATAAAATACTCAAAGGAAGCTGATATTCTTTTGATAGAACTTAGAGATGGAACTCCTGCAGATTCAATAGATTTAAAGGAGGGGGTTATTCTTCATCTTGATAAAGAAGGATTGCCACTTGAGATTGAGATACTCGATGCTTCTAAACTTACAATGCTTAAAGAGATAAGCGTTATGGTTCCTATTGAGGTTGCAAGATAGAAAATTGGTAAACCGCTGTTCCTATTTCGGAACCCAGGGTTCGAATCCCTGCCTCTCCGCTTTTTTATTAATAGAATAATTGCAAAATGTATAATATGTTAGAAATAATGTGCTGTTTGTGATAACAACCAAGAGGTTTTATAATGAGAAAAAGTGGAATAATCTTGACGATTATTTTTTTAATTATATTATTAATAACAAATATAAATTGTGCAAAAAGGAAATCGACAGGGCTTAGGATTCTTGTAAGTCCTAAGGCTGTGGTTCATTCTTTCTGGGTTTCCGTGAAGGCTGGAGCGGATTCAGCAGGAAAGGAACTAAATGTTGATGTTATTTGGAAGGGACCTAAATCAGAGACTAATATTGATAATCAAATTTCCATAATCGAAGACTACATTAATCAAAGGGTGGATGCCATTGTTATTGCCGCTACCGACAGCAAAGCATTGATCCCGGTAATAAAGCGCGCTGTTTCAGAAAATATTCCTGTTATTACAATAGATTCCGGAGTAGATTCTGACGACCCGGTGAGTTTTATTGCAACAGATAATATACTGGGGGCGAATATGGCTGGAAGAACACTTGTAAATCTTATTGGTGGAAGTGGTAAAGTTGCCTGCATACCGTTTGTACCAGGTTCGGCAACATCCATCTGGAGAGAGACAGGCTTCAAAGAGGAAATTAATAAATATCCCAATGTAGAATTAGCCGCAGTTCAATATTCACAAAGCGATGTTGCCACAGCAATGGCTGTTACAGAGGATATTCTTACAGCATTTCCTGACCTTGCAGGGATATTTGCTGCAAATGAGGCCGGAGCTATCGGGGCATCGCAGGCACTGTTGGCAAGAGGGCTCGCAGGGAAGGTTAAACTTGTGGCTTTTGATGCCGCATCAAACGAAATAGAAGCTCTCAAGAAAAATATCATTCAAGCTCTGATTGTTCAGAATCCTTTTAAGATGGGGTATCTTGGAGTAAAGACAGCAGTGGATGTTATTAATGGCAAGAAGACTCCGAAGAGGATTGATACAGGAGTTAGTGTGGTTACTATGGAAAATCTTTACTATGAGGAAATTCAAAAATTTTTATTCCCGGCGGGAAAAACTGATTAATAATAAATAATTTAAAATTCTAATCATAAAATTTGCCGCGATTTTTAAATAATAAATACCTTTGGTGGTCATGTATTGATTGTAATTTTTTATTTTGATAAAAACTCCCAAGGCAGTCATTTTAACTAACCGAGATATGCTCTCAGAGTTCTGCTTCTTGAAGTATGCCTTAACCTTCTGATAGCTTTTTCCTTAATTTGTCTGACACGTTCTCTTGTTAGACTAAACTTTTCTCCAATTTCTTCTAAAGTTAATGGATGTTCTCTATTCAGACCAAAGTAAAGTTTGACCACTTCTGATTCTCTTCTGGTGAGCGTATTAAGAGCTCTTTCTATCTCGATTTTCAAAGATTCATCCAATAATTGATTGTCAGGGGTTGGCTGATGGTCGTTTTGAATAACATCCAACAGTCTGTTATCTTCCCCCTGATTAAAGGGAGCATCCATAGAAATATGTCTTCCGGAGATTTTCAGTGTATCAGAGACTTCAAAAGGTGTCATTTCAAGTTCCTCGGCAATCTCGGTAGCGCTGGGTTCCCTTTCGAATGTCTGCTCAAGATTACTAAACGCTTTCCCTATCTTATTAAGTGCACCAACCCGATTTAAAGGCAATCTCACCACTCTGGACTGCTCCGCAAGTGCCTGAAGAATCGATTGTCTTATCCACCAGACAGCATAAGAGATAAATTTGAATCCTCTTGTTTCATCAAATCGCTTTGCTGCTTTTATTAATCCAAGATTCCCTTCATTTATTAAATCACCCAGGGAAAGACCCTGGTTTTGGTATTGTTTTGCAACACTTACAACAAACCTAAGGTTTGCTTTTGTCAGTTTTTCAAGGGACCTTTGATCCCCTTTTTTAATCTTTCTTGCAAGTTCAATCTCTTTCCCAGGAGAAAGAAGCTGTACTTCGCCTATTTCCTGAAGATATTTGTCAAGTGATTGATTCTCTCTTGTGTTCTGTTTTTTATTGATAGATAACATTTATCCTCAACCTGTTTTAGATTCGTTAAAAGTTTTTCCCTTAAACTTATAATTAATTGTAAATAATTAAATTATTTAAGATTATTTTTCCGTTTTTATATATAACGTTTTTATTCCCGTTAAGTTCCATAGATATATCGTTGATTTCGTGAATTATTTTTTCAGACTCTTCATTCTTCAATATTGTTGGCTGAAAATGTGTAACCACATTATCAACATTAATCGGTATAATTTGGGCATTCTTTATTATATTTTTATTTATTTCGGTTTTAACAATGATTCCAATCTTTGCATGTTCTCCATAAGACCCAAAAAGAAAATTACCAAGGCTGTAAAAAATTAATCCATTTTTAAAAATTTCGATGCTTTGTATAACATGCGGATGATGCCCTATAACTATATCTGCTCCACAATTAACAGCAAAATGAGCAAAAATTCTTTGATATTCTTTCGGAAACTTTTCACCTTCAGCGCCCCAGTGGAATGAAACTATAATAAAATCGGAAATCAAACTTACATCTTTTATAATCCTTTCCAATTCCAAAGTATCCGGATATGCACTTCCTGGAGAATCTTTTCCTGCATAAAATTCTTTAGGATAGGTCATTGAATATCCGAGAAAGGCAACCTTAATCCCTTTTTTTTCAATTATTACTGGCTTGCTGGCTTCTTCAGTATCTTTACCAGCACCACAATAGAATATTCCATTATTAATAAGAGTTTTAATGGTGGAAAATAGCCCTCCCTCACCAAAATCCATTATATGATTGTTTGCTAAAGATACTACATCAAATCCAGGTTCGGTCAGCATCTTGATAAATTTACTGTGAACTTTAAAACTGTATTCTTTTTCAAATTCAGGCAACTCATCCGAATCAAAAAAGGGTGCTTCAAGATTACAAAATGATATATCACTCTCCTTTATAATGTTTAAAATATGTTTAAATGGATAAAGAATCCCATGTTTTTCAATAAAAGGGGGGATTCTTTCTCCAACCATCATATCACCAGTCAAACAAATTATAACATTTTTGTCTTCCGACTGATTGAAAAAAATGGGTTTCTCACCGGCATTTATGTTATTTATCAATATAGATATAAGAAAAAAGCAGTATATAAAAATCCTGAAGTAAATATTCATTCCTGAAACTGATAATTATATTAGAAAACTTTTCAATATTCCAATTATAAAAAGTACTATTATTGGGGATATATCCAAAGCTCCTCCAATAGGAGGGATAATTTTTCTTATTGGTTCTAAGACCGGTTCTGTTAATTTATAAACCAAATAATGAAAATGTGAAGGACTTTTTGGTCTAATCCATGAAAATATCACTCTTATGATTATGATAATCATGTAAATATCTAAAATCCGAGAAATAATCATTTAAACTCCAAAATTGTCAAGTTAATTGTAGATTAAAATGTGATGATTTGTTTTGACTTCATTAAAAAAATTGATTTTTATATTCAATTTTATCATATTAATATATTATATTTTTATTAATCAGTCAAGGATTTTTAAATTTTTATTTAACTCTTTTAATTACAACAAGGTTGATAAAGGATTTTTTCTTGACATTAGATAAAAAATTTTTTAGATTTCAAGGTTATAAAATTTAATATTTAATAAAAAATAACATCTTCTTAAAAAATTTGAAGATGGCATTATTTAAATTTATTATCTAATTTATGGTTAAAAAAGAATTGACTATACTAAATTCCTCTGGGCTTCATGCACGTCCAGCAGCTTCTCTGGTAAAACTGGCTTCAAGGTTTACTTCTAAAATATATTTGCAGAAAGATGGACTCGAGGTTAATGCAAAAAGTATTATGGGTGTGATGACTCTGGCTGCCGAAAAAGGAAGCAAAATATTGATTATTGTTGATGGAAAAGACGAAGAAGAGGCTTTAAAACAATTAATTAAATTGATCAAAAACAAATTTTGTGAAGAAAACTAACTATTAAGCCAAATGATAAATTTAAAAGGGAAAGCGGCATCTCCAGGAATATCAATAGGTAAAGTATATCTACTCGATGAAGATCGTATCCAGATTCAGGATGAAACTTTAACTGATGAGCAAATCAAAAAAGAAATTGAGAAATTTCTTAATGCCATAAAAAGTACTGAAGAAGATATATTAAAGATTAAAGAAAATGTTGAAAAAAGCTTAGGCGCTTCATACGGAGAAATATTTGACACCCATCTTATGTTTCTCAAAGACAAAGTTCTTCTGGATAAAACAATCTCTGAGATGAAAAGAACGAGAAAAAATTCGGATCATGTATTTTACAGAATAATGAAAAAGACTCAAGAATCAATGATCTCATTAAAAGATGAATATCTTAAAGAAAGAGCATCAGACATCAGAGACATAAAAAGGAGGGTAATAAGAAAGATACAAGGAGATGAGAGACTGTGTATCTACCAGATCACAGAACCGGCAATTGTGATATCCCACGAATTAACGCCATCTCTCACAGTGAATTTAGATAAATCTAAAATACTGGGCTTTGTAACAGAACTGGGAGGAAGAACCTCACACGCAGCAATACTGGCAAGAGCACTGGAGGTCCCTTCAGTTGTGGCAGTAAAAAATCTTATGAAAAACATTGTACCCGGGGATACAGTCGTTATCGATGGAAATAGCGGAAACGTGATAATCAATCCCGATGCAGAGGTATTAAAAAAATATGAAACCCAAAAAGAAGGATTATACAAATTCTCAAAAAGTCTGGAAAAGATAATCTCTCTTCCTGCCGTATCTTTAGACGGAAGAGAAGTAGAACTTTCCGCAAATATTGAATTGCCTCAGGAAATAGACTCTGTTATTGCATACGGTTCTCATGGAATTGGACTATACAGAACTGAATATCTCTACTTATTAAAGAATCAACCACCTACCGAAGAGGAGCAGTATAATGAATATAAATCCATCGCAAAAAGAATATATCCAAATCCAGTAATAATAAGGACTATAGACCTTGGAGGTGACAAACTTGTAAAAACTCCAAAAGGATTGAAAGAGGACAATCCTTTTTTAGGATGGAGAGCCATTCGGGTATGTTTCGATTATCCAATCATGTTTAAGACACAACTTAAAGCAATATTAAAAGCCAGCACAGTTGGAAACATCGCTATTATGTTCCCGATGATCTCCGGAATCGATGAACTCTATAAGGCAAAATCTTTTGTGGATGAATCTAAAGAAGAACTCACAAAAGAAGATATCAAATTTGATGAAAATATAAAAATAGGTGTAATGATAGAGCTTCCTTCAGCGGTAATGATTGCTGAAGAACTTGCAGAAGAGGTCGATTTTTTCAGTATCGGAACAAACGATCTAATTCAATATACATTAGCAGTTGACCGTGGGAATGTTCGGGTTTCGAATTTGTTCCAATTCTTCCATCCAGCAGTTATAAAATTGATAAAAATGACAATTGATGCAGGACACAAGAAGGGAATATGGGTAGGAATGTGCGGAGAGATGGCTGGTGACCCGCTTGCAACATACTTACTTATAGGATTGAGGCTCGATGAATTCAGCGTAAGCCCTCTGATTCTGGCCGAAATCAAACAAATCATTCGTTCAATAAATTATTCCGATGCAATTAAAATTAGCGAAAATTGCCTTAATATGAAATCCGCTGAAGGAATTGAAATCTATCTTACTAAAATTATGAAAGAAAAATTTCCCAACATACCTCTATGATTATCAATTTGAAACTGTTTTCATTAAACTTTAAATATTATGGATAAGACTATGAACGCTTTACTAACAACCGAAATAAAAAATATAGATAAAGAAAATATGTTTGATAAGATTGCTAACCTTTATAAACAGGTTGAATCTTCGATTGAAATATGTGAAAAAATTAATATAACCTTTAAATCCTCAAATATAAATAACATTGTTTTCAGCGGTATGGGGGGGTCTGCAGTTGGGGGGGTTCTATTAAAAGATTATCTTTATAATGAAATAAAGATACCGTTTACAATTATAAGAAACTACGATATTCCGAAATTTGTTGGAGAAGATACACTCATTTTTGTATCAAGTTACTCAGGGGATACCAAAGAAACTCTTAGTATATACAAAAAAGCAAAACAAAAAGGTGCAAAAATTATCTCCATCACAAGCGGTGGAAAATTAAAGGAGATATCAGAAAAAGATCATACCTATGCAATAACCGTTCCATCCGGGATGTATTCTCCAAGGTGCGCTTTAGGATATTCCTTTACAATTCCTCTAATTACTCTTATGAAACTTGGAATTATAGATGACAAATCCCTGGAAATCGAAGAAACTATTAATATCCTGAGAGTAATGTCTAAAGAATTTTCTGAAATTGAAAAACCAGAAAAAAATCCTGCCTTGATACTTGCAAATAAACTATTTAACAAACTTCCAATTATATACTCTCCTGAACCAATACTTGCTTCTGTTGGATACAGATGGAAATGCCAGTTCTGTGAAAATAGTAAAGTAATGTCATACAATAATTACTTTACCGAATTGAATCATAACGAAATTATGGGATGGGAATGGAAAAAATTTCACGACCTTAATCCTATAGTAATAATTCTCAACGATAGGGAAATCGGCGAAAGAATTCAGAAAACAATTAAAATTACTTATTCACTCCTTAATGAGGAAAATGTTCCTATCGAACAATTCTGGAGCAAAGGGAAGTCACTTCTATCAAGAATCTTTTCTCTTTTGTATCTTGGTGATTTTACAAGTTTCTATCTTGCAATGTTATACAATACCGACCCGACACCTATAAAAAAAATAGAAACATTGAGGAGAATACTTAATAAAAATATTAAATATTGACTTTATTAAATATTTTCATTAAAATTTAAATCTCTTAACAAGTAATAAAAATTCAGTAGATTTTTGTTATTTATAGAAAATTCTACTTTATCCCGAAAATAAAATGTATTATAATTTTTCGTGGTTCTCATTTGTATCATGAGTGTTTAGTAAAAAAAATCTTTTATTGTTTAAACCTTTATGAAAACAAATATATATCCACGTAGGGGTGAACAAGTTCACCCCTACGGGAAAAAGGGCGGGTAAACCCACCCCTACACGAGAACAGAGTCATGAGCGTAAAACAAAATTATTAACAGTTATGTTCTTTATTCTGAAAATAGAATATATTTTCATATTTCGTGGTGCTCTGAAAGAGCATGAATGTTTCCTTTGAAAAAGAAAGTAGAAAATAAAACTCTATATTATTTCTTATTTGTACCGACTACTCAAGATTTAAAAACTTGTCTATCTGGTATGGATGGAAAATGAAAAAATCAATTTGGTTATTCGCAAAAATCACCCAGTTTGCGATTCTTATCCTATTTTGCTTTACTTTGAATTGCCAAAAGAAGGTTGAAGAGGAAATCACTGTTACCGAACCACAAAGCTTATCCTCGAAGGTGGCAGGTCTCACTCTGAATGGCTGGGAGATATATGATAGGGTTCTGGAGTTTACAGCGGAGAACCTTTATGAAAAAATCAATGGCCGCGCGGAATTTTACATGGCATACGACGTGATAGGGATGACTTTCGCTAGTTTTGAGAAAAGTACCGATAATGAACATTTCATTGACATGTCTATTTATGACATGGGTACGCCTACCAACGCCTTTGGCGTCTTCTCTGGGGAGCGCTCGAAAGGAGTTCCCCCAATTGGTCTGGGCCGTGAAGCCTACCGAGCGGGCGCAAACTACTATATATGGAAGGGTCAGTATTACACTCAGATCGTTGCATCTGACACAACAGATGAATTTCAGCAACTTGGCCTAGATTTAGCCCGGAAAGCGACCGACTTCCTTTTGGATTCTGGTGAGCCCGTTTGGGGACTGAACGCACTGCCCCAGGTAGACTTGGTGCCTGGGTCTGTGCAGTATTTCCTGGTTAACGCGATGAGTCTCGATTTCATGCGAAATACGTACATGGCACAGTATACCAAAGGCGATGCCGTAGTTACGATTTTTTTATCCCAAAGAGACTCCCAGGAAATTGCCAGGGTTACTGTGGCAAAGTACATCGATTATGCAAACCAATACGGCGAAGGGGTGAAAAGCCTAACTGTAGACGGTCTGGAATTGGTATCCTGTGACATGAATGGGAGTTATGATGTAGTGTTTCAGAAGGGCAATCTTGTGGGCGGTGTGTCGGAGGTCGAGGAGCAAAGCCTTGCCATCCAGGCGGCAATCGACCTGTGGAGGCAGCTCCCCCACGAATAAGTCGGGGGTTGAACAAGGAGAACTATTTGTTATAGCCTCATATGGCAACAATATACATGTCATTGCGAGGAGCGTAGCGACGCCTGCGCAGGCGTCGCAATCTCATACATTAAATAATGGAAACAATTTAATGCTCTCTGTTATAATTGAAACCATAATATGGAGGCATAATGATGAACAAAAAAGAGGATTGCTATTCCATGGACCGGCGAAAGTTTATCAAGCTTTTAGCAGCGGGGGCAGTTAGTGAAACAGCTTTATTGGCAGCGGCTGGTTTTGAGACAAAATCACAAACCAAGTCTAATAATCTGATTCACCGAAATGAACAACCTTCGATGACCTACCGGAAACTTGGCCGTACAAAATTTATGTCCAGCCGTTTGGTCTTCGGTTGCGGCGCTGCTTTGGTAGGCGGTAAAGGCGTTCGGTTGCTAGGCCGCGCATTCGAAGCAGGAATCAACCATTACGATGTAGGTGCAGAAATTTCTTATAAAGGGAGTGAACGCAGTCTGGCACCTTTTCTGAAGGCACATCGAGGAAAAATTTGGGTTGCATCGAAATCGCCCCTTTCCGTCAGGGTCAAGTCAGAGGAGTCGATAACGCTTGAACAAGCCAAGACTGCTGCAAAGTTTTGGACGAAAATGCTCAATACGAGCTTAAAAAATCTTCAGACCGAGTATGTAGATGCATATTATTTGATGATGGTTGATAATCCGTCATTTGTCCGCAGCGAAGAGATTTACAAGGCGTTTCTCGATGCTAAGGGTGCTGGAAAAGTCGGTCATTTCGGGTTAAGTGCCCATAAGAACACGCAGAATGTCCTTGAGGCAGCGATCGAAACGGGTTGGTATGATTTGGCGATGATAGGGATTACACCAGCCGGCTGGTACGACTGGAGCACGAAGGACCTTGCGGAAGGCACGCCCCCGCTGGTCGATCTCCAACCTCTGCTTAATAGGGCGCGAGACGCAGGGATTGGACTGATTGGAATGAAAGCCGTCAGGCACTTAGCCCCCATGGCAGCAAAAGGTCGAGGGGACACGACCTCGTTCGACAAGGTCTACGATGGGAATTTCAAAACATCACCTCTCAACCCGTTTCAGCGTTCCATTGCCTATGTCCTCGAGCATGGACTAGATGTTGTGAATGCTGATATGCAGAACTTTAAACACCTTGAGGAAAATATCGTCGCTGCGGCAGCTTCTCATACCTATTTTGGTTGAGGTTTCAGCGGAACATGCCTGGTGTATACTGAGTATTCAAGATGGATTTGAAATAGTCGAAAATTTTTTGGAAATTTTTTAAAAAAGTTGCTAATTTGAAAATCTGTCAATGGTTTGTGAAATAAAATAGTTACAGAATATATTAAATATTAATTTCAAATTAAAATATCGATAAAAAATGAGAGCAATAATACCTGCGGCTGGAGTCGGGTCAAGAATGAGACCTCATACTTATACCACAACAAAAATTCTTATAAAGGTGGGTGAAAAGACAATTATTGATTACATATTCGAAAAACTTATAACTAACGGCATCGATGAAATCGCTATGATACTCAGTCCTGACGGCGATAGGGTAAAATCATATATAAAAAACAGATATTCCGTAAAAACAAAGTTTTTTTTCCAATCCGAACTTAAAGGTATCGCCCACGCAGTGAGTATGGCATCAAATGAACTCAACAATGAACCAGTTTTGATAATTCTTGGAGATACTATATTTGAAGGTGATTTAAAAAAGTTACTAGAAAGTGAATACAGTAGTTTAGGTGTAAAAGAAATAGAGAATCCAGAAAAATTCGGCGTAGCAGTTGTTGATGATAATGATTTTGTAAAAAGAGTTGAAGAAAAGCCCGATACTTTCGTTAGCAACCTTGCTCTGATTGGAATATATTTTTTCAAAAATGGGGCTAAACTAAAAAATTCTATTAAATATTTGATTAAAAATAATATCACTACCAAAGGTGAATACCAGATTACAGATGCAATCCAAAATATGATTGAAAATGGTGAAAAAATCACTGCATTCAAAATCGAAGACTGGTATGATTGTGGAAATCCTAAAAACATTCTCTCAACAAACAGGTATATCCTTACAAAATATCCCAAAAAATCTTTCACAACTAATTCAGCAGTTATTGACCCATGTTATATTTCTCCAAATGCGGAAATCATTAATTCAGTTATTGGACCTTATGTAACAATCGGAGATGGAACAAAAGTTATTAATTCAATTATTAAAGACTCAATTGTTGGAGAGAATTCTCATATAGAATATTTGATTCTTAAAGATTCAATCATAGGAAATAACGCATTCATAAAAAGTAAAGAATCATCACTAAATATAGGCGATACTACTAAAATTACTTTTTGAAAAAGTTTTTAAATACCAGAACATTTAAAAAAGATAATATTAAACAAACACCACCAAACTATTACAGGAGTGAACAATGTCTTCATTTGTCTTTACTTCCGAATCAGTAACTGAAGGACATCCAGACAAGATAGCGGATCAAATTTCAGATGGTGTTTTGGATGCTGTTCTAAAAGAGGACAGCTTCGGAAGAGTTGCCTGTGAAACTTTTGTCACAACAGGATTAGTTATGATTGGGGGAGAAATAACTACAAAAGCACATCTTGATATTTCAAAAATTGCAAGGGATATTATAAAAGATATTGGCTATACAAACGGAAAGTGGGGATTAGACTACGAAAGCTGTGCAATTATTCAGAGTATAAACCAACAATCTCCCGACATAGCATTAGGCGTTGACAAAGAGGGCGCAGGAGATCAAGGACTGATGTTTGGATATGCCACAGATGAAACCAGAGAACTTATGCCTCTTCCGATATTATTAGCCCATAAATTAGCAAAAAGACTCTCGGTTGTGAGAAAAAATAAAATCATTCCATACCTCCGTCCAGATGGGAAAACCCAGCTCTCTATTCGATACCAGGATGATAAAGCAGTTCGTATAGAAAATGTCGTGATTGCTGCACAGCATGAACCAGATATTGACCAGGAGCAAATTCAAAAGGATATAAAAGAGAAGGTAATTTTTGAAATCCTTCCAAAAGACCTTACAGGTGAAAATGAAGTAATTTGTCATATTAATTCAACGGGAAAATTTGTTATAGGAGGTCCTCAAGGTGATGCAGGTTTGACAGGCAGAAAAATTATGGTTGATACTTATGGAGGATATGGCAGACATGGGGGAGGGTGCTTTTCTGGAAAAGATCCCACCAAAGTTGATAGGTCAGGCTCTTATGCTGCAAGATGGGCTGCGAAAAACATCGTTGCAAGCGGACTCGCAAAAAAATGTGAACTCCAGATTGCCTATGTTATAGGGGAGAAAGAACCTGTTTCAATTATGGTTAATACATACGGAACAGGTCTAATTAGCGATAGAGAAATTACAAATCTGGTTAAAAAAACATTTGATTTTACACCAGGAGGTATCATAGAAAGACTAAAACTTAGAAGACCCATATACCGGAAAACAGCCGTTTATGGACATTTCGGGAGAGAAGAAGAAGATTTCACCTGGGAGAAGACCGACCGAGTCGAAGACCTTAAACACACATAACTCTTATAACTTATCAACTTATTTCTAATTGAAAATTATAAAAGGAGCATTTTAATGGATTATGATATAAAGGATATTAATCTATCAGATGAAGGTAAAAAAAGGATCGAGTGGGCAGATAACGATATGCCAGTTCTAAAAAAAATAAGAGAAAGATTTGAAATAGAAAAGCCTTTTTCCGGAAGGAATATGTCATTGTGCTTACATATAACCGCAGAGACTGCAAACCTTGCCCAAACATTAAAAGCGGGAGGCGCTGACTTGGTATTATGTGCATCAAACCCACTTTCTACTCAGGATGATGTTTCAGCCTCACTGGTGAAAGATTATCAGATTCCTGTTCATGCTATCAAAGGAGAAGATGATAAAACTTACTACAAGCATATAAAATCCGCAATAAAACACAGTCCTGTAGTAACAATGGACGACGGTGCAGATTTAGTATCGACAATTCACAGTGAACATCCCGAAATGGCTTCACAGATACTTGGCGGTATGGAAGAGACGACAACCGGTGTAATACGCCTTCGCGCAATGGAAAAAGACGGTGCATTGAAATTCCCGGTTATAGCGGTTAATGACGCACAGACTAAATATCTTTTTGACAATCGATACGGAACAGGTCAATCCACAGTTGACGGAATTATCAGAGCAACCGACATACTCCTTGCAGGCAAGACGGTGGTGGTTGCCGGATACGGCTGGTGTGGGAGGGGATTTGCTATGCGCGCCAGGGGGATGGGAGCTATTGTAGTTGTTACAGAAGTGAATCCTATTCGTGCAATTGAAGCAGCACTGGACGGATTTGCCGTAATGCCTATAAGCGAGGCGGCAAAAATTGGCGACCTTTTCTGTACATTAACCGGGGACATTAGTGTTATCAGAAAAGAACACTTCGAGGTTATGAAAGATGGAGCTATTGTATGCAATTCAGGGCATTTTAATGTCGAAATTAAAATCGATGACCTTAAAGAACTATCAATGGAAATAAATAAAAATGTCAGAAACTTTGTAGATATGTATAAAATGAAAGATGGAAGAAGAATTTATCTTTTAAGTGAAGGCAGGCTGATAAATCTCTCCGCTGCTGAAGGACATCCGGCATCTGTTATGGATATGAGTTTCGCTACACAGGCTCTCGTGACAGAATGGGTAGTTAAGAATAATAAAAAATTAGAACCTAAAGTCTACAACGTCCCAATTGAAATTGAAAAATGGGTTTCGGAAATTAAACTTGAGACCATGGGGATAAAAATTGATAAACTTACACCCGAACAAAAAGACTATCTCTCAAGATGGGATATGGGAACATAATTTCTTTTTTAAATTATTACTAAAAAAAAAGAGAACATAAATGTTCTCTTTTTTTCATTTTAAATTTCAAACTATCTCTTTCGTAAAAATAAGGAACTATAATGGCAGAGTGTTTGTATATATTCGATAATCTTGAAGAAATATCAAGGAAAATAAAATCATCCGAAAAGATACTATTAGGGATGGACCATGATGGGACTCTTGCAGAAATTATAACAACAATGCAGGAAGCAAGAATGACTGAACAAATGAAAAATGTTGTCCATTCTCTATGCAAAAATCCTAAAATACATATTGCAATTGTGAGCGGAAGGAAAATTAGTAATCTAAAAGATGTTGTAAAAATAGAAATTAAAAATATCTTTTACGTTGGGAATCATGGTTTCGAGATTGAAGGATATGGAAAAGATTACACTTTTGAAGACAAAAGTATTTTAAAAAAAATAAAAAAAATTGCTCAAGATATAGAAAAACCATTTAAGGATATTGATGGTTTTGATATAGAAAAAAAGGGATGTACAACCAGTTTTCATTTTAGAAAAGTAAAACCAGGAGACCAGGATTTTGTCAGAAATGAGATTTTAAGGGCACTTAAAAAATATAAAGATATCAGAATAGTCGAAGGCAAAAAACTATTCAATATCCGCCCTGATGTAAATATTAATAAAGGGATTGCTGTTAACATTATTGGTAATCATTTTTATAAAAATGATTGGAGAAAACACATTACCGTAATATATATCGGCGATGATAATTCCGATGAAGATGCATTCAAAATCCTTGAAGATAAAGACATTGGAATAGTAGTTAATAAAAGCCCGCCAGAAGATACAAATGCAAAATATTACTTAAAAAGTGTAAAAGAGGTGGAAGATTTTCTTAAGTTGGTGAATGAAATTTAATGTTTTTTATTTTTGCTCTGGAGTTGTAATAAATTTATGTTCTAATTTAATAAATGCTTTTCCTTTATGATTTTCTATAATTTTAACTGCATCTGTACCTATGAATGTATGAGTAGTCGCGTGGAAAATAGATAGATATAAATCTTGGATTTTGGGATTGGATTCCAAATTTTCTATTTTTAATTTCATTTCTTTTGCCTGTTCTCTAGATATATGGCGAGAATGACTTTTTAAATCAGACCGAGATAATTCTTCTGAAATTTCATTTGCCTTTTTTGATGCGTCTTTTTCACCCTTAAACATATAATTTTCTAACCAATTTTTTAATAAGTCTTTAGACAAATTTATTGCATTTTTACATTCCATTAATAATGAAGGACCATATTGAGGAAGAATTGGTATCCAAACCCCTAACATATCAGGATTTTTGCATTCTTCTACTGCAAAATTAAATTGATCTAATATAGCATTAGCTGGTACTAATATATTTCCAAATTGAGTAGGAATAACCATTTGTGGGTCTATAGGTCCAATAAATGAATGTTTGCCCATTATAATGATATCTGAACCACAGGCAAGCATTGTTGCAGCTGACATTGCTAAATTAGGTATAATAACTCGAATATGAGTATATTTTGTTCGTAAATAACTCAATATAGCTTCAGCAGACTCTGCGCTTCCTCCAGGACTGTGAATTATCAAATCTAAATTCGAGCCCTTTAAACCATGCATTACTTCCATTAATCCCTGAATATCTTCATCATTAATACTGATAAATTCAGGGTTGTCAACTTTACCTTGAGTAAATTTTGAAGCATAAAGAATTGTATCTCGTTTAGTCTCTCTGTAAACATTACTTAAGTATTTGCGTCTTAATCTATCATATGGAGCTGGATCTTTATCATCTATTAATTTTTTAATTTCATTAAGAATTTCACTCCATGTTGGCATCTATAATAAAATTCCTTATATTTAATGAATAATATTTCAAATACCAAAAATCAGTTTTTATATGAAAATAATCTATTATTATGTTGAAGAAGAGTTTTGAATTCTAGATCTATTTTTATAATATTGGTACATAATTTTAAAATAAGAATTATATTTAAAATTAATTTTAGAATATTTATTATAAATATCCATATAATCAGCAACACCCGGGTTTTTCATTGCCTCATCTAACATTCTTTCTTCTTCATTTTCTATTTTAGATTTAGTTATTTTATTTTTCATTTTAGACCTTTAATTAATTTTAATAATTTAAATTCAATAATTTAATATATTATAATATCGACAAAAATCAAAGAGTTTTTTAAAATTTTATAAAATAAGATTGAAAACTATGATTCAATTTCTTCATAAAAATCACCATGGTGCTGTACATAACATAACATTCAATTGCAAATACTGGAAATCCTAAATATCCAACAACCGGCATTTCAAAAATCTTAACATCGCCCCAATAAGGTACAGTGTAAATCCACTTTGTATACGCCCAGAAATTCCAGAACTCCCATAGTATCCCGCATATAATCCCTGCGGTGAAGTGTGTGAGAAATTTCTGACTGCTTCCACTCTTTAACTCCCTTATAAAAGAACCTCCATTTAATAAATAATTGATAGGTTCAAGGAAAAATATAAAACCAGTCCAGACAATTGGTGCGTAATATTCAGAAGGATTTACAAATGGTAAAATAAGAAATATGAAACCAATAAAAATAATTACAATTAACCATAATCTTTTAGGTTCAAATTCACGGAAAGAACAATTCTTAAAAATACCAAAACTCTCAAGCAGGTCTCTTGTCTCAAATATGGCAGGATAAATAGTGGAAAATGACCAGCAGTAGCCAATATACCTTATAGGCAGATTTTCAGGAAGATTTACATAATGCCAGTTTTTAATAAAAAGATTGTATCCTTCAAATATAAGCCAGAATCCAACAGATAGAAAAAGCAGAATTACAAATTCTTTAAAATGATGTGATATAAAAGATTCCCCCTTATTTCTATATATTATACTGTCGATAAAAAGTATATATCCCGACCAAACCAATGGAGTAAACCAGACTCCAATGATTTGATTATCAAAAAATAAAGCAATCTCGGCAAATATTATAATAAATAAACCAGCAAAACCGTAAATGTAAACAATCCTTTTTTTCATTTATCCTATTTGATGTTTTTTTCCGCAGCCAGAATCAAGTTCTTAACAATCTTATTAGAGGGATCTTTTTCAAGCACGCTCTTCCATTCTCTAACCGCTTCACTGTATATATCAGCCTGAAAATACATTTTACCAAGGTTAATTTTATATTCTAAGTTATCTGGGTTAAGCCTGACCGCAATCTCCCAGGAAATTATGGATTTATCAAGCATTCCCAATTCAGAGTATATCCTACCAAGATAAGGATATGCCCTTGGATTATCCGGTTTGAGTTTTACTGCCTTTTCTAAAAATATTCTCGCCTGATTATACTCTCCGTAACCTAAATTAAAAAGTTCCACACCCTTCTGTAGCAGTTCTTCCTGATTCTCACTCCTTTTGAAAAACTCTATACTTCTAAACCTCTGATAAATACTTAAAAATTCATCCTTTTTCAAATATCCGATAGTAATGATAAAAACAAATAATAAAAAGGCAAAAGTAACTTTTAATGAAGTTCGAGATTTCTTAACTCTTTTTATTTTGAATTTTGAGATTTTGGATTTTTGGTAAAGTTTTTTCAAATCATTTTTTAACTGATTAATATCTTTATAGCGGGATGAAGGAACGATTTCCGTCGATCTTTTTATAATATGAGTAAAATTCTCAGACCAGGGGCAATCTAAATATTTTTCAGGGAGTTCGGTTATCTGACCACCTGGTGGGGGCACAATCTTGGTAATCGTTGTATAAATTGTTTTTCCAAGCGAGTATATATCGACCTGAGAGGTGATTGGTTTAGATTTGCTTATCTGTTCGGGGGCGGCGTATGCAGGAGCTCCAACAACTGAAGAAATCATATCTTCATCAGAATAAAACTTTGCTATGCCGAAATCGACAATCTTAACAATCTTCCCCTCATACACAAGAATATTATCGGGTTTAATATCCCTGTGAATTATCTTATTTTTATGAAGAAATGCAAGCCCCTCACATACCTGAAGGCTGAAGTTTATATGCTGGTTGAATGTATATTCTTTACTCAGAATATTACCATGAGGAATAAACTCAGTAATAAGATAAAAACTGGGCATACCATCTACGTCAACAATAGTTCCAAAATCCTCAATCTTTATAATATACCTGTGATTAAGTTCCATCAATATTTTTATCTCAGCCTGAAAATCGTTTATAACCCTATCGAACTTTCTAATAATACTGGGTTTCAGAACCTTTACTGCAAATTTCTTTCTGGTCTTTGCCTTAACTGCAAGATATACCTCAGCAAAAGTATTTCTTATATCTCTACTCAGCGGTGTGCTTTTCAGTATCATGTATTCGTCGTGCTCGCCAAATATAAATCCTGCTGGAAAATTTAACTCAGTCATAAATATATTTTTTTAAAATCTTTTATTTATTATCAATTAGTTCAGGTTTGGGTGACTTTGAGATTACTTCAAATTCCCCGATAAAAAGGTATTCTCCCGTTTTTTCCTTATACTCTTCATGAATTACATTTTTCAATCCCACAGATTTTTCCATTACTGTTAATCTCCTGAAATCTTTAATAAGATTAATATTTTTAAGGATTGTTTCTGATTCAAAACTAATTCCTGCCTGAATAGATGCATTTTCTATAGCATTCCTGATTGCTTCATCTCTGTCTGCCATTCTGCCGTTTTTCCTTTCATCAGAATACCCCTTTGCAATAACAATTTTCACATTGTCAGTGGGCTCTTTGGTTAGAGAATGAATCTTCTTCTGATCTGTTGTGATGAGTTCCGAATCTCCTATAAAGGGGGTAAAATTTACGGTGCAGCCCTCGGGTGGGAACTTCAAACCTTTATGAAGGCATATCCCTTTTATTGTTTTTTCTACCGTCTGATTTGGTGGTATAATAACAAACCCAGCCCCTGATGTAATAATTATACTCTGATAATAAGAGGCATCAACCTTTGCTATCTCAAGAATTCTTCCTTTTTCGAGATTTAACTTTTTCCAGTTATTTGAGTTATTCTTAAATGTTATAGTCAGAGTAAAATCGGTTGCATGGATACCTTTTAAAGGGGAAAAAGACAATATAATAATTAAAATAAATATTTTTTTAAAAAACATATATGTTCCCTTCATTTTAACACGACTTTATCGACGATGACATTTATTTCAACATCATCATCAATTTTATTAATAGCCTGATTTGCAGCCGAACTTTCTTTGAGACTGAATTTAATCCTCATTGCAGAAAGGTTCGGAAAAATCAGTTTTTCCCCATCGGTCTCTAACTCCATTAAATCAACCCTGCGTTCCATATCAAGGGATATAAAATTATGCTTTCTCCAGAATGCGAGTATTGTATTCATACCCGCTTTTTTGAATTCGGGAGCGGAATATACCCTGTAAGCAACTTCTCCGTAAGTATCTCCAAAAAACGTAGGCAGACTAATAGTAGTAGGATATCTACTTTGAGCCCCATCTGGCAGAAGGTAATCCTTCTTAAAATCCTGAATACGCTTGATACGTTCCTTTATTAATTGATTAATCTTTTTAACTCCAGTAGAATATCCAGGAACAGTCTTAACTTTAAAAACAGGAGTTCCAAAATATACTATAAGTAATAAAGAAATAATAAATAATAAAGAAATACCAATTATGACAAGCAGTGGTGATTTTTTCTGGTAAGGATAGAACTCCTCTTCAAGTAAATCTTCTGTTTTTTCTTTTTCAGGTAACTCAATCTCCTTTTTATATACCTTTTCTATAATTTCGTTCTTGATTTTTGACTTCAATTCCTGATATGAAACCTTCTTAAAATTTTCAAAAGCAATAGAAGCAGCAACCCTCACACCTTTATCTTTATCAAATCCCTTTAACTTGCCTATTTTTTTAAGGGCTTTTTCATTTCCCATAACACCCAGTACCATTACCGCATTTAATCTTACTTCGGGATTTTTATTTTTAAGGAGTGACATAACCTCCTTTACAAATTCAATTTCACTGCTTACACAAATTAAAGTTCCTGCCCTCTCCATGGATTCTTTGTCTCCAGAGCCAAGTTCGTCCACCAAAAATTTAATTCTCTTATCCATAATAATTTTCTTCCTTTTTAATTTTACTTTCTCTTGAAAAAGAACCTGCTTTCTTTGAAAAAAAATAGGCTCCGCTTAAGGCGGATAAGAAACTTTATGCTCATTTCCTCAAGTACTCTTGTGATGAATGAGAAATGGTTAAATTTTTTTCCATCTCAGAAGCAGCCATAATAAATCCAACCATAAAAGAGAAAGTCAGGTAAGCAAATCCTCCTTTACTTAAGAAGGGGAGTGGAATCCCTGTCAAAGGTATCAAATTTATCACACCTCCAATGTTAACAAAAGTTTGAATACCGATAATAATACTGAAACCCAAAACACAATACCTGACAAAATTATCACTGCATTTGAATCCTGTTATTAATCCCGAAATCAACAAAGAAAAATATATCAAAATTAAAGAAAGTGTTCCAATAAATCCTATTTCTTCTGCATGAACATAATAAATGAAATCAGTGCTGGATTTCGGTTTTAAATCAGTATAACCCATCCCAAAACCGACTCCAAATAAGCCACCCGAATGAACCGCAAATAGAGAATTTAACGGCTGATATATCCTGCTGAACCATTCAGTGGATGGAAATCCATTCCAGAAGTCAGTCCAGATTTCAAATCGTGCAACTACATATTCAGGCAAAAACCTGTATAAAAATGGAATTATATAAATAATAAAAAATATAAACAAAACACCACTAAAAAAATATACAAACTTTCCAGATACAGCAAAAAACAAAAATAAAATAAATAAACTAAATATTATAATCTGCCCCAAATCTCCCATCGCTATAAACAATATCTGTGGAATAATCCATAAAAGAAAAATAGGACAAATTATAATCAAAATCAAAACAAAAAAATTGTTTTTCTTAATAAAAATTATCGAATATTCACTTAAAAACCCTCCTATTACAAAAACTATCGGAATCTTTGCAAGTTCCCAGGGCGTTCTCGAAAAAAGAAATTTTTCTCCGATTATATTGGAAATGATTGACCAAATAAATAAACACAAAATAGTTGTACCAAATAAAAGATAATATCTCCTTTTTAATTTTGCAATCCAATTATTTCTAAAATAAAAAATAATAATCGGTATAAATAAAATACCAAGAATCAGGGATATAATAAAAGTAGAAAATAATCGAGTGGATGGAGAAGATAGAGCAAATCTGTAATTTAATGAGAGATTTATTCCAGTTAAAAAAGATATCACAATTAATGGTATGTAATTACCTTTAAACTTCATAACCTTTAAAACAGCATAGACAATTAAGAATAACAGCATTATTGAAATATTTCTTATAAAGGGCGGAGTGCTCGCGAAGTTCCCAGTCAGAAAGGCTGAATAATAAATCTCAAAATGTGCGAGAACAGTCATCATAATCGAGAGTATAATTAAGTATAATTCACATCTGTTTTTCATATTTTTAATTTTAAGTTTTCTTTGCCACTTTCTTTTTTAAAAGAAAGTAGCATATTTAATAAAAATTAACTAAAGTCTATTAATTTAATCAACAGAACTTTGATAAATTTCTACTGTAGATAATTCGAAACATTCTGAAACAAATAAAGGCTGACTGTCATGCTGAATCCTGTGCTGAACTTGATTCAGTATTATTTCAGCATCTTAGCAATTAATAAACAATAGATTCCGTCCCTTGTAGGGGCGGTTCGTGAACCGCCCTTACCTGTGCTTTTGTGAATTAATAGAACCAATATATTTACAAAAAATAACAATTTTTCAAAATTTATCAGAGTTTTGTTTATCAAAATAACCCTGATTTTTAGCTTCGATTAAAATTTTTTTAGCAATTGAAGCAGCATCCTCACCGCCATACCCTCCATTCTCAACAACCACCGCAAGGGCAATTCGTGCATTATTATATGGAGCAAACGCAGTAAACCAACTGATATTTCCCATTCCCGCCTTTTCAGCGGTTCCAGTCTTTCCAGCAACCTCAAGACCAGAGATATTTACCCGAAAACCAGTTCCATTTTTCACAACATTTCTCAAAATATCTTGTAGCCTTTTCGCAGTAGATTTTTTAATTAACCTCCAACCTTTTTTATCTTTTTTATTTTTTTCGATTTTTGGATACACCAGAATCCCGTCATTTGCAATAGCGGCTGTAAAAAGTGCTACCTGCATTGGTGAAACAAGAACTCTTTGCTGACCGATAGATGCCCAGGCTAAATCAGATTCAGAAATATCTTCATACTCGGAGAAAAAACCCGTATTGATAGAAAAATCCTTTTTGAATAAATCATTAGTAGAATTCCATTTAAGTTTTTGGTTAAATCCGAATTTTTCTGCATACTTTTTAATAGTCTCTCTCCCAAGTGCAACACCAAGTTTGGAAAAATATACATTGCTCGATTTTTCCATTGCACTCTCTAAATCCAAATATCCATGCCCTTTCCATATCTTTCCCTTTTTTTCATAAATTCTCTTTTCAATGTCAAATATTCTTCTTTTCGTTCCAGATGGTAGATAGCCCTCTGGTGCACAGTAAAACCTTCTATTAAAATTATTTTCAATTGCAGCAGCGGCAGTTACAATTTTAAAAACCGATCCGGGGGGATATCTACCCTTCAAAGCCCTGTTAAACATTGGTGCTTCTTCTGAATTATTAATTATGCTCATCCAGGTCTGCTCATCGGAAATGTCATTCGTCGGAAAACCCGGAGAACTCACGAGACACAGCACTTCCCCGGTTTTTGGAATCAAAACAACAGCAGCCCCGCACCTTTCTCCAAAAGAAGAATATGCCTCATGCTGAAGTTTACTATCTATTGTCAGATGGAGATCTTTTCCCTTTTGCTTTTTCATTGAAAAGTAGTTTAAAAAATTAAATTCTTTACCAACCAAAAAATCGTGATAACACCTTTCTATTCCTGCACCACCCCTCTCAATATCCCAATATCCAACAAGATGTGATGCCGCCTTACCTAATGGATATATTCTTTTCTTCTGATTATTAATCCTGATGCTTAATGCCAAATTTTCCCCCCCTGTTCTATCTAAAATTTTTCCCATTTCTACTCTTTCATCCTTGAGCCATTCCCTTCTGTCAAAAAGCCTGATGCTCTGATTCATCCTCTCGTCCTTGCAAAACAACTGCCACTTTGATTGATATATCAGAACGGATAAAAATAAAAGGAAAAAAAACAATGCGGTCGAAAAAAATATAATTCCTGATTTTACCTCTCTTGTTATATGTCTTGCAGTTGCAATTAAAATATTTATACTTGCCACCGTCAATCCAAAAATATAAATGAATTTCAAAAATATGTATAATATCTTCATAAATCTCGCAAATTTTTATTTTCTATTTAAAATTTTTGTATTGCAACTTTTTTGTAAAAAAAGTTGCGTAAAAAACTTTAAACTATATTTCCATTAATTCCAGCACTACAGTTCTTTTTCTGCCGAGATATATCTTATCACCTGGAATAATATAAACACCATTTTTTACAGGAATTAAGTCATCATTTAAATACGTTCCGTTTTTGCTTTTGCAGTCCGAAATCTTTATATCACCAGAAGAAGATAAAACCAAGTTTGCATGACATGCAGAAACATACGGATTATCAATGTGAATGTATGCCTCCATTTTTCTACCAATTTCATATTCCCCGGGTCCATCAATTATCCACATTTTACCTTCCTCATTAAGAAGTTTTAAATAATAACTTTTTTCTTTAATTATTGTGTCTTCCTCATTTGAAGAAAAGCAGAGTAACTTAATTTCATAATCTTTCAAGTATGACAAAGGATAAAAATCTATTATAATTTTCTCATTTCTTAACCGACAGCCAAGAAATAAAAAATATTCTTCAATTTCCTTCTTTAAGCAAAATATCAGTATTTCTTTTTTCTTTTCTATCTTTCTATATGTTTTTTGACTCACACAAATCAAGAACCTATAAGGAACAGATTTAATATCTTTTCTGTTGTTAACAAAAAAACTATTTATTTTTTCTACAATATGAAAGTATAATCTATCCTTATGGTCTGATGGAATCAAACACCAGAACGGAAAAGTCACTAAATTTTTAATTTTTTTATTTAAATTTGTTGTAATTCCCATCCTTACTTAAAAACCAGTTTTTTCAAAATTTAACCACAGAGAACACCCACAGGGCAGGCAGAGTCCGACTGTGGCGGAAATATCAATGAGTTAAGGGAAATACTATTCTCTCCTCTCTGCCTGCCCTGTGGGTGGTCTCTGTGGTTTCATATTTTATCCTCGTTTTTCATAGAACTTTTGACACTACCTAAAAACCAATAATTTTAATTCGAAAGTATAATCTCCCATTTTAATCTGGTCTTTAATAAAAATTTCTCTTTTCTTTCCGAGTTCCAGCTTTTCTTCATTCAAATATGTACCATTAATCCCAAGGGGCATGACAAATATCTTGTCATTTTCCATGATTAATTCAATATGCCTTCGAGAAATTTTATGGTCGGTGCTTTTAAGACAAATATCACATCTTTCACTTCTCCCAACAGTATAAACTCCATCCTCGAGGTCAATGTATTTTTCTTCATCATTATAAGAAATTTTCAAGATGTAAATCCTATTCTTGTCTTTATCAAAAGAGGTCTTGTTCTCTTGTATTATCTTTATTGCATCATCTGATATCAGCGGCAAAAACTTCCTTTCCGCGTTCAACAAAGGATTATTATCATTTTCCAGGTCAAATTTGTCCTCGATTAATGTCTGCTGTAATGAACTAACTCTCTCCGAAAATTTATTTTCTCCCGTTTTTAAGATACTTCTGTCCAGTGAACATTCAATATAAAATTCTCCCGGCTTTAAATCGTCATCTGATTGGATTTCTACATAAAAATGTTCTATATTACGATTATTCCATTCCTTAGAAAGATTGTATAATTCTTCTTCAAGTTCACTTTTCAGTATGTCTTCGATATCACGGCGCATATTTCTATCAAACTGGCTGAAAAATATCTCGAATCTATTCGGTATAACTACTTTTTTACCAATTTCATCGATGTTTTCTTCTATTGCACATTTTAGTTTTTGGGAAATCTTTGAAAATGGTATTTTTCTGCTTTTAGAAAATCCACTTTTATCGAAATTGGATAAATTAAGCAAAAAACTTTTGAATGCTTCAAAAAAATTATTTAATGTCATCATAATTTCTCCAGGTTGTTTTTTTATAAATATTATTGATTTTTTCTCATTTTTTCTTCAATTATCCTCTTGATTTCAGCAACATTTTCATCATTAAAAACCCTCCATCCCCTCCAATCCTTTTTTACTTTAGAAATCTTTCCCTCTTTTTCCCATGTAAATAGAGTCTTTTTGGTAACATCAAACATTTTACAGATTTCGTGAGCAGTGTATTTCTTCTTATGTGCTTTTTCCATTGATAAACTCCTTATATATAATAAAAATAATATAATAACTATAATTTCTATAATTACTATAGTAAATATAATAATTAATTTTCTGTTTGTCAAGGAAAAAATTAATTTTTTGTAAATTTTTTTAATTTAGTTTAATTTTACATTATGGCAGGAGATATTCACAGAATTTTTATTGTAATATGTAGGGGCGGTTCTCGAACCGCCCTTATAAAAATTATATTATAATATTGTTTTGCTAATCATGGATTTGCTCACCAATTTTTTGGATTTTCCTTACCCGATTCCCATTCTAATGGACTATTAATGGGGCATTCGCGAATTAGGTGTAAGGACGAAGCATTTAACTAAATAGTTTTCAAAAAATTTACAGCATAGACAAAAAAATGCTTCGCCCTTACTGATTTTGGTTTCATTTATTAGATATGGACAACCTTTATCCCTGCGAGCTCGCAGTATGCTTTGAATGGAATCTCCAGGTCGCTGTAAATAAAGAGCTGGTGGAATCCCTTCGTGTCACGGACATCAGGGACACCGTCCACCTCAATCTCCATGGATGTACGGCAGCCACCTGCAGGTGGAGTATCGATATTGCGAAGTACCCGACCTGTGCCGAGAAGTATGGAATCTGGTCTGGTGAACTGCATTATTGTAATCTTTTGGCCAACGCGCCAGAGAACCTGTGGTGAGACTCCGAGTTCAGACTCATTATGGTTGCGGAGGATGAAGGGCTCGTGGGACCTGTTAAAACCGTCGAGTCTGGTGGGGCTGGTGCAATGGGCAGCCATCAGTGTATTATTGACTGTGTTAGGCGCGGGATCTTGCATGAAGCCTGGTCGGTCGAAGAGAAGGCTCGTGAGACGCTGGGATATGGTGTGGTTCACGCTGGCTTCGCAGGTCCCGACATAGCCTTCGTCGAGGAGCCGTAGCAAGGCTATGCAGGGTGGACACGGGATCTGGCGGTCACCAACCAAACCCAGGCAGTCCATTGAGATGCCATGGCAGTTCTCGGCTTCCATGATTCTGCGGGAAACAATGTAATTCTTCGCTGCATTTATCCTGTCACCTCTGTTCGGCTCAACGATCCTCTCACTCCTGGATTCGTAGTAGTCGGCGATTGCTCGAATCTCTTCGGTTGTCTCCGTCTTTTTGAATTCCTCTGAAAAGCGGTTGCGGGGGATATAGTGAATCGTCGTGCCGATGGTATCGAGCTGCCGGTCATAAGTCTTATTGCCTCGCATGATGCATATGCGGGTGTGTTTCATCTGCCATATGGTATTGAGCATCCGCATAGCGAAGTTGAGCCAGCTGACATCCTGAGTGGCACCAACCGTGACACCTGTGATATTTCGGGTTCCCTGGAGGTGTTGGGTAAAGGAAGTTCCCATCTGGCTGAACACAACCATCGGGATTTCTCCATGGTTCTCGGCAATGTGATTAATGTTACCCCAGGCTGGGTCGTTGAGGCTCATTGAGACAATCACGATGCCGTCTGGCGGAGCCTTCTCGAGGCTCTCGAGGAATGCGCTGATGGTATTGGAATCATGCAGTGGCGCCTCGATTATCTCAAGGTCAATTCCAAACTTCTTGGCAGCATCTGTCAGCACCTTCGTATACTGAACCTGGTGACCTTTAATGTCGAAGGAGGCTCCCGGCCAGCCCATCCAGTATTTCTCGACATCTGGACGAACAAATGCTGCCCGAACCAGAGGCTTCCTCGATGTCTTGACTTGCACAGCTGAGTTCGGCGCGTCGAAATCGACAAATCCTCTATCCAAATTTATCTTTGGCAGTACTGCAGCTGCACTTACACCAGCAGTAAACTTCTTTAAAACTTCTCTCCTTGTTATTTTCTTCATTTTAATTTTCCTTTCTATACTTTTATGAAATTATATTTTCTAACCTGAATAATTCATAAAATTCTTTATTTTATTAGGCATATTTTTGATATTATTAAAATTGCTATAGAATTACCTTAAAACAATGTTGAGTGTCGCTACTATTGTCATCCTTAACCCTGTGCTGAACTTGATTCAGTATTGTTTCAGGATCTAATATTAAATCTGAAGATAGATTCCGAAGATCCTGAACATGTTTCAGGATCGGAATGACAGTCGGTGTTTCGGAATGATAAAAACAGGATTTACGAATAAATCAGGCTAATTAATAGAAATATTTTTTACAAGGTTATGTTAAAATATAAAAAAAATATTACAATTTTCAAAAATATTTTCTAAAATTAAAAAATATTTTTCTCTTGACAAAGATTTTAAAAAAGGGTAAATTCCTAACACATTGAAAGTATTTTATTTATGGTTAAACAATTAAAGATAAATTGAAAAAGGTAATTTTTACAATTTTTTTATTTATAATAATTATCATCCCTATTAACGGGCAATACGTCAATCTACCAATTGACCATTGGGCATACCTTTTTCTTGATAGACTTGAAACAAAAGGTTTTATTGATAATCTCTATTACCGTTCAAAACCTTTTACTAGAAGCGAGTTTTCTGAGATAATAATTCAAATTTCTAAGAAAATAGAAAGTGGTATGATTCCACTTTCAGAAACAGATATGGCTCTTTTTGAAAAACTGAAAGGGGAATTCTTTGATGAGTTAAAAAATAAAAATATTGATATAAACTCCAAAGAAAGAGAACCGCACCTGTTTAGTTGGGGCGAAAAAAAGAGCATGTTGCATTATGACGGATATTTAATAGAAGATGCAAAGTATCTTCCTCAAAATGAAAATTCCAATTATTCTTCAAGATTTACATTGGGTTCAATTATTAGAGGTGTAGTTGAGGATAAGATACACTTTTATCTTGACTTTAGAAACACCCTGATAAAAGGTGAAAAGGATTTGGAAAAAAATTACGACCCTTCGATGGGACCTCCCATTACTGTTGCTGGAAGAAACATTTACAGTGATCAGGCAACTGCATATTTTGTTTATAAATTTTCGTGGTGTGAATTCTCTGTGGGAAGGGACAATTTTAACTGGGGACCGGGATATCGGGGAAGTCTGGCACTTTCTAAAAACAGTGAAGTCATCGACATGTTCAGGATAAAAGTTGAATACAAACGATTTAAATTCATTGGGATGTCAGGTTTTTTGAATTCCGGATTGGGTAAAAAAAACATAGCCGCTCACAGAATAGAGGTCAGAATATTACCAAATTTAATACTTGGTGGAAATGAAACTGTTATTTATGGCAAAAGGGGACTTGAACTTATATATGTCAATCCCATTATGCCGTATCATATAGCAGAACATTATCAGCAGGATAAAGATAATAATACTATGGGATTTGACCTCATCTATCTTCCTTTTAATAATATCAAGTTTTACTCTGAACTTTTCATCGATGATTTTAACTCATCAAAAAATCCTTTTAAATACTACGGTAATAAATTTGCATTTCTTACAGGATTACATTGGACTGACCCGTTAAAAATAAAAGATACAGATTTCAGAGCAGAATACACAAGGATTGAACCTTATGTTTATACCCATACATATCCCATAAACATATACACCAACTACGACCGAATTATTGGACACTGGCTGGGTCCCAATTCAGATAACCTTTTCACAGAGTTCGCATACCAGTATAACCGGTATTTCAGAATTACAGCATCATTCGAACAGTTCAGAAGGGGGGAGGGAGATGTTAATACACCACATAAGGACGAAGACGGAGAAGAAAAGCATTTTCTCAATGGAATTGTTGAAAACAAAAAATCTTTCCGCTTGGGATTTTCTTATGAAATCAAAAGGGATGTCTATATTTCTCTCGATTATAAAATCACCCAGACAAAAAATACTGATAGAATCCTAAATAAAAATAATAGAAATAATGAATTATATTTTATTTTCTGGATTAATAGATAAATTATTGTTTTCTTTGAGAAATTATAAGACAGATAGTTTGTCAAGCGAATTTAAATAAAGTTTTTGTTTTTGAAAAATGTAATTTTCATTATCAGATTCATCAGTAATATCCAAAACACAATGCCATTCAGTATTGAACGTGATTATAAATTCATCCTTTATTTTCTTTTTTTAGTGCATAAATTTTTTTTATTATTTTCAATTACAGACCTATTTTAAAATAAACTTTTTAAAAATTTGATTAAGAGGTTTTAAGATGAAAAGAATAGTATTGTTATTCATTAATGTCTTATTTAGTATTCATTTTATAGTATTTCAGGTTTCTTTATTTGCAAGTGATGAATTTGCTACTGCTCTGCAAACTGACGAGTTGGAGATTCTGCAAGACACGAAACCTTTAACCTGGGAGGGTGACCTGTCGAAAAGAATGATGGACGGCGCCCATCGGTATATTGAGCGGAAAATCGACGAGTCAGTTACAGTCCGCCAGAAATACTGGAAGCGGGATCTCTCGTCACGAACTGCATATGAAAAATCCATCGAGCCGAACCGCAAGCGCTTCATGAAATGCATCGGTTTAGTGGGCGAGCGCGTGCCGGTTGTGATGCAGCGTCTTTGTGAAGATGCTAACCCAGAACTGGTTGCCGATACGGATAAATATAGCGTGTATCAGGTTCGCTGGTCGGTGCTGGATGGAGTGTTTGGCGAGGGGCTTTTGCTCGAGCCGAAGGTCAAGCCTACTGCTTATGTCGTGGCAGTTCCCGACGCGGGTCAGACTCCCGAACAAATTGTCGGCTTGGCAAGCGGCGTACCGAAAGAAGCACAGTATGCACGCCGCCTTGCCGAAAACGGCTTCCAGGTCGTGGTGCCGGTGATTATCAGCAGGTCTTCGGATTTTTCCGGGCACCAGGACCAGACACACCGTGAATGGATTTATCGCCAGGCGTTTCATATGGGCCGGCACATTATCGGCTACGAAATGCAGAAGGTGCTTGCAGTTGTGGACTGGTTCAAGAAAATAGCCGGAGAGGAGGCGAAGATAGGTGTTGTCGGATACGGTGAGGGAGGATTGATAGCGTTTTATGCCGCGGCAGTGGACACACGGATAGATGCAGCACTGGTCAGCGGTTATTTCCAATCGCGTCAGGGTGTGTGGAATGAGCCGATATACCGTAATGTGTGGGCGCTGCTGCATGAGTTTGGAGATGCCGAAATCGCCACTCTGATTGCTCCACGTCCATTAGTAGTTGAATACAGCAGAGTGCCAGAGGTTGACGACTATGCAGAGAGGTTGCGGAGGAACCCTTATGTCACGAGTGGTTTTACTGTCGACGGGTATAAGGGCCAACTGCGCACTCCGTCGTTTGAATCTGTCAGGGAGGAATTCAACCGAATTGACATACTGACGAAGCCGTCTTTTCAGCCGAAGAGCCTAATCAGCGGCAAGAACGGCTCTACTGTGGCCCCCGGCTCGGTACAAGCGATGCGGGAATTTGCCCAATTGTTTGGAGTCCGATCGTCTATGACGCTGTCAATCGACCTGCCCATTGATCGCCGCAAGTCGCTCGATTCTGCCGAATTGCAACACCGGCAGCTCAAAGAGCTTGAATACCATGTGCAGCGGCTGATTCGCGATGCAGATTATGTCCGTGACCAATTCTTCATGTACAAGGTGATGCCCGAATTTGCAAAAAAGAGGTGGAGCACCGCACAGCGACACGAGACATATCCATCGCAGAAGTTCATAGAAGGAACAAAGGAGTACCGTCAATACTTCTGGGAGGAAGTGATAGGTAAGTTCGATGAGCCAATGCTTCCGATGAATCCGCGAGCAAGGAAAATTTATGACGAACCGAAATGGGCAGGCTACGAAGTGGTGCTGGACGTGTTTCCGGATGTGTTTGCCTGGGGCATCCTGCTGGTTCCGAAAGACCTGAAAGCCGGTGAGAAGCGACCATTGGTGGTATACCAGCACGGACGCAATGGTCTGCCCAGGAACTCCATCAAGGGAGGGCGGGAAGTTGCAGCGAAACTGGCTGACCGAGGATTTATCACCTTTTCACCGCACAACCTTTACCGTGGTGAGGATCGGTATCGCTTTCTTGACCGCAAGGCTAATGGAGTTAAGGCATCATTGTTTTCTTTCATCCTCGCTCAACACGAGCAGATTCTAAACTGGCTTGAAAAACTGCCGTTTGTGGATAGTAAGCGAGTAGGATTCTACGGGATTAGCTATGGGGGTGAGACGGCGGTGCGTGTGCCGCCGTTGCTTGAGCGATATTGTCTGTCAATCTGCTCAGCCGACTTTAACGACTGGGCGCGCAAGGTTGCCAGCACTCACCCTCAAGGCAGATACAGTTTTATGTACACTATTGAATGGGAGATGCCGTACTTTGACATGGGCAGTACGTTCAACTATGCAGAGTTGGCATACCTGATGGTGCCGCGTCCGTTCATGGTCGAGCGTGGCCACCACGACACTGTTGCACCTGATGAGTGGGTTGCTTATGAGTATGCAAAAGTGCGCTGGCTGTATGCACAACTGGGGCTTGCTGATAAAACAGAAATAGAATACTTTAACGGCGGACACGCCATTAACTTCAGCGGTACATTCAAGTTTCTGCACAAACACCTGAACTGGCCGGAGCCTGCGGGGCAAGAATAAGAGGAAAAGGTATTTTTGATAAAATAATTTCACATTATCTCAATAGAACTACAATATTCTCTACATATTAAAGCACGGGATGTTTTAAATGAAAATCGGTTGAATCCTGATAAACCTTTGCCAGAGCAAGCATTTCTGCCTCGCCGTAAAGTCTTCCAGTGAATGTGATGCTTGTAGGAGTGCCTTTTTTTGTAAATCCATTGGGCATAACTACAGCAGGATGTCCGGTCAGATTGGTTAAAAGAAGGTTGTTATTACCGCGAGTAGGTACCACGTAAACGTCAATATCAGACATCAATTCAGCCATAGCCTTCATAATTATAGTGCGAAATCGATTGGCTTGAATATATTCAACAGCGGGAACCATTCGGGCAAGTCGGAAAGTATTTGGCCAGGCACCTCTATTTTGTCGAACAAGAAGGTCATCTTTGTTACTTCTCGTAAGTTCATCAAAGGCAGCAGCCGCTTCAACTCTTAAGATGAAGTTTATTGCATTGATAGGATAATCAGGTAACTCGATAGGTATGAGGTTGATACCAAGGGAACGCAGCTTTTCAAGAGTGGCTTTATCGTTTGCTTTCCATTCTTTGTCTTTTCGCTCATTCTCGAATGCGCTTTTTATATATCCTACACGCAAATTTTTTATACCTGAATTACTATCCCAGTTGAACGGGATGTCCACAACGGTTCCATCTTTTCCATCTGGACCATAAATGGTGTTTAAAACCAGAGCGCAGTCTTCCACACTCCTGCACATAGGTCCGATTTTATCCATACTCCAACTCAAAGCCATAGCACCATACCGACTTATCCGCCCGAATGTAGTGCGCAGTCCTGTAACACCACATCTGGTTGACGGGGAAATAATAGAACCCAAAGTTTCTGTTCCAATGGAAAATCCAACTAAGCCTCCTGCTGTGGCTGCTCCCGGACCGGCTGAAGAACCGCTTGAACCCTGTTCGGGATTCCAGGGATTTTTCGTTTCGCCTCCAAACCATACATTTCCCATAGCGAGCGCACCGCTGGTTAATTTTGCAACTAACACCGCACCTGCCTCTTCAAGACGCTTGACGACTGTCGCATTATCATCGATTACCTGGTCTTTGTAAGGCATTGCTCCCCATGTGGTTTTATATCCTTTCGTGGAAAAAAGGTCCTTAACTCCCCAGGGAATCCCGTGCAGTGCCCCTCGATACCGGCCTTTGGCAATTTCATCACCTGCTTTTTTCGCCTGCTCTATGGCTAATTCTTCTGTCAGAGTAACTATGCACTGGAGTTTGGGACCGTACTTTTTCAATCTCGACAGATACATTCTTGTAAGTTCTCCAGAACTTACCTTTCCTGATTTGATGAACCGAGATAAATGCGTTACTGGCAAAAAAGCCAGTTCTTCAAGATTTGAAGGAATTTGAGATATCTGTACATTGCTTATTTTAATAGGTTTAGATTTTTTCTCAAAAGACATTCCGGGCAAGATTGGATTAAACTGAAGAGCAGGAGCCACGCTGTTTCCTAATGGAATCTTTCGAAGTTCTTCATATTTTTTAAGGTAATCATTTAATCCATCAACCATTAATTCCCGCTCTTCGTCGGTAAATTCTAAACCGGCTAACCCTTCAGCCTCTTTAAGCATATTTTTGGTAATCTTCTCATCTTTCTTACCCTGACATCTTACAAAGAGTATGCCCGGAAGGAGAGTAGAAGACAATCCAATGCCGGTAAAATAAGACAGAAAGAGGCGGCGGGTTAAATCTCTGTCTTTAGATGAATTTTTTGATTGTAAAAGATTCGGCATATTGTTATCCTTTCTTATTATGATTTTATTAAAAGTCTGATTAAGAATAATAAATAATGTATTTAAATTGACATAAAGTTAATTTGTCATTGCGAGTGAAGTCTCCCGAGTACTCGGGGGATGAAGCGTGGCAATCTCAACAATTGAATATATTAGTGATTTAAATAAAAGATTTTAATTTTCAGAGTTTGCCAAATTTATTTAATATAAAATATTAGTCAGTATTTTTCAATATAATTTATCTGACCTATTTATAAAATTTTAGAGTAGGATAATTTGTCATTTCGACCGGAGTCTCCTGAGTACTCAGGGGACAAAGTGTCCTCCGAAGGCGGATCCGCCTTTGGCGGAGAGAAATCTCAAAAGACGAGATGTCTCGTCCCGACGGTTCGGGTTAAACATGACAAATTGAGATATGCACAATTACTTGTATTTATACGAGTTCATGCAAGGCGAGGTGTTCTTCAAATCGCCACTTTCAAATTTTCAAGAAGTTTTAACTATTTTTTAAAAAACTGGAGGATATAATATTATGAGTTTGAATCGGCGAAATTCTTCTCATCCCATATCTCTTAATTTCCAAATCGGGGATTTACAACATTGCTGTAAATAGACCCGAATGTGTATCTCAATCCTATTGAAAAATAGTAACTATATTGAGTGGCAAGTTGTTTCTGACGCAGCAGAATTTCCTCTTCCGTTGCACCCTTCTTGGGTAATGACAATTGGTCGTGAATCCTCGATGCGCTTCCTAATAAACTCAGGGAGAATCCTTCAAAGAGACGCAGGGATAAATTACTAAATAATACTAATCTGTTTTTGCTGAAATCGTGAGAATAGTGTGAACCCGCTAATGTGGTACTCACAGAGCCCCATCTTTCCTTAACCTCATACGTAGCGGAAAGACTTTCACTAACTAAGTTCTCTCTGAGTTTTTCATAAATAGTTTCTTCGTCGTAGCGAATGTTAGTATTACCCACTCTGTAAAGAAAACGAAATTCTCTTCGTGTGGATTGAGCGTATGGAAATACATTGTATTCAATGGCAGGTGCAACATTGAAAGAAAATTTAGTATTAGTATAGATTGATGATAGTGCATCCCCATATACTCCAATCGACCAGTGTCCACCAAGACTTTTAACGAGTAACCCACGAAATGAGTGAGACCTTATAAAACTGGAGATTGTATTATCACCTATTTTGTAATTGGTTTCATTATAATTTGTACTAAAAGAAAGGCTTGTTTTCCAGTCGGGTGCTACTCTATCTGCAGAAACAGACCCATAAATCGACATACTTTTTATGGATTCCTCTCCATTAAAAAAACCCCTGATACTGCTATTAAATACCCAGTAGTCCCATTTGTCCACCACAGCACCCGGGTCTGTCCTCTTCCTGTAATTAATAGAAATATATTCGGCAAGAGGAGTTTTAGATACATAAGGCATTAAGCCCATTTTAAGAATCCTCACAATCCCGCTCCTGCGGATTTCTTGTGTGTCTGTTTGTCTTGATACGTACTTTAGCGTATCATTCTGATTAACAAAGTTTTGCTGCCCGGTAAGAGTCAGTGTGTATTCTAATCCTCCGGCACCAGTCCTCTGAGTTGTCAGCATTATATAGACCTGTGCTTGTTTCCTGTCCCGCACGTAATTCACGAAAGGGATTTCCCTTTTAATGTGATCCTGATAGGAAGACAATCTGTCGAGGAAGATTCTTACGGCACTCTCCTGCAGTTCTGTACTGTCACTTTCGACCTCTTGTGAATAAGATTGGGGAATTGAAATAAAACAAATCAAAAATAGTATGGTGCTGAGATAAAGAAAAGTCAATGACAGGGCAGTTCTAAAGCGAGAAATGACTGCAGTCATTGAGGGGAATACCATCACAAAACGCTGTTTGTAGTTTTTATTCATACAACTAAGTGAGCGCTTTGAATTACCGAACAATACAAAACAAGAAAAAATGCGAATAAATTGATTCATAGTGAATTACTCCCTGAGTTTATATTTAAAAGGTATTTCGACTAACTTGTTATTTAAGATGACACGGCAAAAAGTAAAAATTAAGGAGTTTAATGATGGGTTCAATAAATAAATTCTATTGTAAATTAAGAACTTATACACCAGACTGTCATTCCCGCGAAAGCGGGAATCCACCTTTTGCCGCTTCGTCATTTGAAGAATATGGATTATGATAGTATATGTTCAATTTTTCAGTCCTATAAATATATGACTATCTAAATTTGTTAATAGTTTTACTAAATTTAATATGCGGAGTTCCTTATTAATACAATGTTAGGACGGATTACGCTGGTGTTAATCTCTGTAGTTCTGTAATTTTTATAAAAAGGATTATAAGAAAAAAGACAATTATTCCCCCATCTAATCATTTTCCAATTTTTATTTCTTTTATATATTTAAATATAATAAAATCAAATAAATTAGTCAAGGTATTCTTTAAGTTTTATGTAAAAATTTATCACATTGAATATTAATCAAAGAATAAAAAAGCCCATTGCATTAACAATCTGTAATGGGCAAAAATATTTGTTATTATTTTATCAACTATTGGTGGAAGGGCCCTTTTTATTCGTATTATAAATGCAGTCTGAACAACTTCTAATCCATGTCACTTAATCTCAACGAAATCCACCTCCTCCTCCACCCCCACCACCTCTACCTCGAGGACTTCCAAATCGAGGATTTACAACGTTGCTGTAAATAGACCCAAATGTGTATCTAAATCCCACTGAAACCATGTAGTCATATTGAGTGGCAAGTTGCCTCTGACGCAGCAAGATTTCCTCATCCGTTGCCTCCTCCATAGGTAATGATAATTGGTCATGAATCCAGGATACGTTTGCGAATATAGTTATGGAAAGTCCTTCAAAAAGGCGAAGGGATAAATTACTGCGTAATTCTAAACGCTTTTTCCTGAAATCGTGAAAGTAGTGTGAACCTTCCAATGTGGATGTCACAGAGCCCCATCTTTCCTTAACCTCATACGTAGCAGAAAGACTTTCATTAAATAAGTTCTCTCTGAGTTTTTCATAAACGGTTTCTTCGTCATAGCGAATGTTAGTATCGCCTATTCTGTAAAGAAAACGAAATTCCCTTCTCGTAGATTCAGCATAGGGGAACACATTGTATTCAATTGCAGGTGCCACACTGAAAGATAATTTAGTGTTAGCATAGATTGATGATAGTGCAGACCCATATCCTCCAATCGACCAATGTTCACCAAGACTTTTGACAATCAACCCCTGAAATCTCTGAGACCTTCTATAACTGAGAATAGTACCGTCTTCTGTTACGTAACGGCCTTCATCATAGTCTGTGTCTATACCAAAGTTTATTTTCCAGTAAGGGGTTACACGGTCAATAGAAAAAGAGGCATCAATTGAATAGCTTTTTCTCTTCTCTTCTCCATTAGTGCGACCGCTGATATTGGTATTGAAAACCCAATAGTCCCACTTATCCACCACAGCAGTTGGCTCTGCCCTCAGCCTGTAATTAACAGAAATATAATCACCAAGCGGAGTTTTAGACACATAGCGTACCAAGCCCATCTTAAGAATCCGTACAAGCCCGCTCCGAATGATTTCCTGGGTATCTGCTTGTTTTGATACATACTTCAATGTATCGTTCATGCCGACAAAATTTTGCTGTCCGATGAGTGTTATTGTGTATTCCATTCCTCCAGCGCCGGTCCTCTGCTGTGTTAGCATCACATAAACCTGCGCTTGTTTCCTGTCCCGAACATAATTCACGAAAGTAATCTCCCTTTTGACATGATCTTGATAAAGACGCGATACGTCAAGGAAAATTTTTACGGCACTCTCTCGCAATGCTGTGGTATCACTTTTTGCTTCCTGAGAATAAGAGTGAGGAACCGAAATAAAACAAATCAAAAATAGTATGGCACCTAAATAAAGAAGGGTCAATGACAGGACAGTTTTAAAGCGAGAAATTGGTGCCGTCATTGAGGAAAATACCATCAGAAAACGGTGTTTATAGTTTTTATTCATACAACTAAGTGAACGCTTTGGACCTCCGAACAATAAAAAACAAGATAAAATGCCAACAAATCGTTTCATTGTAGATCTCTCCTTAAGTTCAGGTTAAAGTGGATACTTATATAACTCGTTTATATTCAAGGTATTTCGGATTTCTATTACTGTAAATTTATTGTTTTCCTTATTATTTCATTATCTACTTGAGTTTTTAATCTTGCTTTATATACATTTTTTATCCAAAATAATTCAAAAAAGAATTTTATTTATTAAAAAATTTTGTTTTATATTAACTTAAGAATTAAAAAAAACAAAATCGGAGACTGGTGAAAAAGTTTTATGAAATAAGTTGAATCTGATTTTTAAAACGGAGAAATAACATCAAATCATGTTCCACCATCTAATCATTTTCCAATTTTTATTACTTTTATATGCATAAATATAATAAATTCAAGGACATTAGTCAAGTTATTCTGAAAGTTTTATAAAATTTTTTTTTTTTAAAAATCTGGCATTTTTAATTTTGTAACCTGATAAAATTTTAATAAAAAAGCCCATTAATAAAAATTATTAATGGGCTTGGGTGTTTTTTATTTCTGCAGAGTATGAATTATATTCCCCAACTATATATATTTACATAATTTTTATTTAAAAATATCACTTATTAGATTCAGCGGTAGAAGTTTGACAACTTGGACAACTGCTTCCTGACTCAGCAGTCTTTGAATCCTGTAATTTCAAATCAGTGAAATTAACTTTTTTGGATACCGGGCAGATATAACCGCTTACTTCTACATTTTTCCCCACATAATTCTCAAGAGTTGAAACTTTCTTTGCTTCTTCGTTAAAAAGATGGATTTTCCCATCTGATGTCTTAAGAGCATATTTATGATTACATGATTCACCTTCACTCTTCTCAGGATGGGTGGAAGCACAGTCGCCGCTGCATTCTTTTCCTTCTTCGTTAATAAGAACTACTGCTCCTTTTAACGACTTTGAGGAATCATCGGCTGCAATTGAAGTTGAGACAAAAAATAAAAATAACGCAAGAAACAATGACACTATCAAATTTTTTGAATTCATAGCACACTCCTTAACTGTTAAAATGATTATTAAGTGCATTTCATATTTTTTGTATTAGAAAAACTGCGAGAAGTTTTAAATATCTAACATAAAATATTTTTTTAAAGTTCCCTCATCTAAAAAATTTATTAAAAAAAATTCGAAAAAGGGTATTCAGTCAGCGAAGGAATTTATTTCTTATCTTTCCAGTTCCACCATTTTAGAAGTTTCGGGTTGTGTTTTTTGTTGGATGCATAATAGACAGCACAGCGGAATACATAAAGCATACATCTGTCTATATGTGTGCCCTTTTGATGTGAAAGTTTGAAGTAAAGTTCTTCAGGGTTCCGGTTTTTAAAATCTTGAACTTAACGGAAACCCAGGTTCCACAAACCTTTGGCGATTTTTTTACCGACACCGGAAATCTGCTGTAAATCTTTCAATACGGATTGTTTTTTAGATTTTGTCATATAATCCTGTACTATATAAATTTCCAGTCGTTAAAGATAATTTCTTCTATACTGGCAACTTCCCGTCCAGTTTCGCCGTTAACGGCAGGATTGTAGTCGTCAAGCACAGCCTGAGTAAAATCCTCAATTAAGGGCTGGTGAAAGTTTGCTTCAGGCGGGTGCTCTTCGGTGCGGTCTCCGGTTTGTGTCCTTACGGTCATATAACCTGCGTTAAGGACCGGAACATGAATTGAACCCTTATCGCCGAATATATCCATCGTGTCCTGAGGTTCGTATGCCGCATGAGTTATGTTCAAGATAGCGTTTGGTCCGGAGTTAAAAGAGAAAAATGCAGTAGATGTGTCTTCCACTTCCCTATCAAAAAGAACTCTACTGATAAAGCCCTTTGTATATTTCACCGGACCAAATATGTTAAGCAGTACCTCTATACGATGGCATCCGAAATCAAACATCGGACCTCCGCCTGCCTGTTCTTTCCTTAGGAACCAGTATTGGCTGTCGGTGGGTAGCGGATTGAAATACTCGAATGCATTTATCTGGGAGAAGACAACTTGACCTATTTCACCGGAAGCGATGATTTCTTTTATGCGGTCGATGACAGGATAAAAATTACGGTAATATGCAATTCCAAGTTTAACGTTGTTGGCACGGCAGGCAGATATCATCCTGTCGCACTCGGCAACTGTCAATGCCATTGGCTTCTCGCACAGCACTTGTTTGCCTGATTCTGCGGCGGCGATAGTCTGCGGGCAGTGAAGATTCACCGGCGTTGCTACATATACTGCGTCAATTTCATCATCGGTAACCAGTTCCTGCCAGGTTTTGTGCCATTTTCGGGCACCGAATTCAGAAGCAAAGGATTCAGCCAGTTCGTAATTTGCCCTGTTTATTGCAAAAAACTCGCAGTTGGGCAAATCTCTTAAAGCAGGCGCAACACGTTTTCTCGAGATGTCCCCGCAGCCAATAAGTCCCCATTTTAGTTTTTTCATTGTCAAAGAAACTCCCCGAAAATATTAATAGATTTACTTGTACAAACAGAATAAATTAAATATATTAATGGATAATATTAATGTCAATGTTTTAATTGGAAGAAAAGTAGGGGCGAAGCATTTTTTTGTCTATGCTCTGAATTTTTCGAAAACTCTTTAATTGAATGCTTTGCCCACACTACTTTTTTTTAAACTCAAGCATTTTCTTAATTTATGATGCTTTTTTAAATACTCTTTAAAAAAATACTTGACAGGGAATTTTTGTTTTTGTATATTTCCTACTAATTTGATAGGAATAGTTGGAATAATATTTTGAATCAAGTATAAGTTTAAATTAAATATTCGGATAGAAGGGGTGATGGCTAATGATGAAACTTTCTACAAAAGGACGATATGGCGCGAGGTTAATGTTGGACCTTGCCATACACTATGATGATGGATTTGTTTTGTTAAAGGATATTGCTAAAAGGCAGGATATATCTGAAGGATATATGGAGCATCTTCTTCCTCATCTCAAGGCGGCAGGACTGATAAATTCATTGCGAGGTGCACGAGGTGGTTATAAACTGGCTAAAGCCCCTTCTGAAATATCTCTTAAAGAAGTAGTTCAATCTCTGGAAGGACCATTAACTCCAGCAGAATGTGTTGTTGCTCCTTCTGTTTGTAAGAGAGTTAGTTTTTGTGTTACACGGGATATATGGAAAGAAGTAGGAGAAAAAATCTCTCAGACTTTAGAATCAGTAACTCTGAAAGATATGGTTGAGATGCAAAAGAATAAAGGAAAGGCATCTCTCACATATAACATTTAACAATTTAAGAAAGGAGGATAATATAATGAAAAGATTTATTAATGTTTCAGAAAAGCAGATTACAAGAGCGATTGTGAATGAATTTTGTAAGGATTTTCTTGATAATATCTACACAGAAGTTATCATTGTGGGTGCGGGGCCCAGTGGGCTTATAGCTGGGAGAGAATTGGCAAAGGAAGGATTCAAAGTGCTAATTATAGAGGCTAACAACTATCTAGGTGGTGGCTTCTGGCTTGGTGGTTATTTGATGAATGGACTTACGGTAAGAGAACCTGCGAATGAAGTGCTTGATGAATTAGCGATTCCTAATGAAAAAGTGGAAAAAGGCTTATATTTTGCAAATGGGCCCCATGCTTGTTCAAAACTCATAGCTGCAACATGTGATGAGGGAGCAAAGATTTTGAATATGACTAAATTCGATGATGTTGTGCTCCGGGAAAATAATCGCGTAAGTGGGGTGGTAATTAATTGGACTCCAGTATCAAGTTTACCGAGGCAGATTACATGTGTGGACCCCGTTGCTCTTGAATCCAGAATTGTTATTGATGCTACGGGACATGATGCGTGTGTAGCTAACTCCTTAGCACAGAGAAATCTACTTAAGATTAAAGGATTTGGGGGTATGTGGGTAGAAAAATCTGAGGATTTGGTGGTAGAAAAGACCGGTGAGGTTCACCCTGGCTTAATCGCTACGGGAATGGCTGTAGCAACTATCTTTGGAATCCCAAGAATGGGACCGACCTTTGGAGGAATGCTGCTTTCAGGAAAGAAAGCTGCCGAGGAAGCAAAGAAACTGCTAACCAAGGAGAAAGTGGATTTAGAATCTTTAACTATTGAAATAAAAGAAGAAATTGCAGTTTAAAAGAGTTTTACTTTTTAATTTTTTAGCTATTTTAAATTTAACCAATATAGGAGTAAAAAAATGGCAAAGATAGCGGATGATATAACAAAATTAATAGGGAATACCCCATTAGTCAGGCTAAACAGAATAGGAACTGGGTTAGAAGCGACTCTAATAGCTAAACTTGAAAGTTTTAATCCTTTATCGAGTGTGAAGGATAGGATTGGAGTTTCTATGATTGAAGAAGCAGAAAAGGAAGGATTTATTAAAAAGGATACAGTAATCATAGAACCTACCAGCGGCAACACCGGGATATCACTGGCTTTTGTCTGTGCAGCAAAGGATTATCGTTTAATATTAACGATGCCGGATACTTTTTCAATTGAACGCAGACAACTATTATCAGTATTTGGAGCAGAGGTTGTCTTAACCCCTGGTCAGGAAGGGATGCCGGGAGCGGTGAGAAAGGCAGAAGAACTTTTAGAGAATACTCCTAATTCTTTTATGCCGCAGCAATTTAAAAATCCTGCAAATCCAAAGATACATAGGGAAACCACTGCGGAAGAAATATGGCAGGATACGGATGGCAAGGTAGATATTTTGGTGAGTGGTGTAGGTACGGGTGGCACAATCACAGGAGTTGCTGAAGTAATAAAAGAAAGGAAACCTGAGTTTAAGGCAATTGCTGTTGAACCTATAGATTCGCCTGTTCTTTCGGGAGGGCAACCTGGTTCACATAAGATTCAGGGAATTGGAGCAGGATTTATACCCGATGTTTTGAGAATGGAACTGGTTGATGAAGTAATAAAAGTTACTAATGATGACGCCGGAGAGTTTGCAAGGAGATTGGCAAAAGAGGAGGGAATACTCGCAGGTATATCCTCTGGTGCTGCTGTACGTGCGGCAGTTGAGGTGGCAAAAAGAAAAGAAAACAAAGATAAACTTATTGTAGTCGTTTTACCGGATACTGGTGAGCGATATCTAACTACCTGGCTCTTCCAGGAGCTTTATTAGGGAGCAACGGCTATATAAAAGGACAAAATGAATTTTAATGGAGGATGACATAACAGGAGAACCAGAAATAAATGTTGATGAACTAAGAAAAAGTGGCGTAGTAAAACTAAAAGATAAAGATATGTTTTTCCTATGGATTAAAACAACGTGTTCTAATCTAAACTCAAAGTGGTTGAGGAAACTCGCTGATAATGTAAAAGAAGAACTTGGCGAAGTTTATTTATCATTAGACCGCTGTGATGTGAATAGGAAAAGATAGTAAGTATGCTGAACAAACATTCATAATGAAATCAATAAAGTTAATTGAATAATCAGGAGGAGAATTGGACGTAGAACAGAAACGAGAAGCTCGCCGTTTGAAGTTGGATTTTGAGGCACTCAAAAGCGGGGGATTTATCAAACAAACCCAGGAGAACCTCTTTACGGTGAGGTTGCGATGCCCAGGTGGGAAATTGACATCACGACAATTGCGGAAGGCTGCCGAGCTTGCTGAGAAGTATGGGAAAGGAGAGATTCATAATTCGGTTCGACAGTCAATAGAAATCCCTTATGTTCACTATCAGTACTTCGATGATATTACGGACGAACTGAAGGAAATTGGTTGGTTGGTCGCATCTTGTGGCCCTCGCATAAGGGTGCCAACTGCATGTGCTGGATGCACATGGAACCCTAATGGTCTTATGGATTCACAGTTAATGTGTCAGATGGTAGATAAACGATATTTTGGAAGAACCACAGGTCACCATAAATTTAAAATTTCCTTTTCTGGGTGTCCAATAGATTGTGCCCGAACCAGGGGGATGGACTTGGGCTTTCAAGGAATTGCTGAGCCAGAATTAGTAGAGGAATTATGTAACGGATGTGGACTCTGTATTTCAAGCTGTAGTGAAAATGCACTTACCTTAGTGAATGACCTCCCTGTAAGGGATTGCAGTAAGTGTATCTATTGTGGTGATTGTATCAAAGTCTGTCCGATAGATGCTATAGTGGTGGGGAGGAAGGGATGGCTCGTTCGTGTGGGTGGTAAGCATGGTAAACACCCTATCTATGCCTATGAGGTAGCTAAGTTCGTTTCTGATGAGAAATGTTTCCTACTTATTGAGAAAACCATGGAATGGTACCAGGTCAATGGTGAAGGTAGAGAAAGAATCGGAACAGCAATTGTTCGGTTAGGTCTCTCCAAATACCTTGATGAAGTTGTAAAACCATTGAGTCTGGAGATTATCGATAAGTCTGAAGAGAGAAGAAAGTTCTGGACTGAAGGGAACCTGTATGTCTGATGAAGTTGCATATTGAGCGAAATATAGCTAATGATTATTATTAGAAAATATAAAAGGATTGTTAAAAATGGAAAATAAAATTGAGCATGCCAAAAGATTGATTGAAGAGGCAATAAAAAACTATCCAAGGGTGGGGGTAGCATGCTCTTTTGGGAAAGACAGTATAGTAACGGTTCATCTGGCAAGAGAGGTAGACCCAAATATAGAGGTTTTCTCAATAATGACCCAGTACAAACCAAAAGAAACTTTTGAGTACCTCAGGTTAATGAATAAAAAGATGAATCTTAGAATCACTGTTTATATGGTAGCTGATAGCGTTCCGGAGGCTCTTAAGGATGGTTCTCTAAAAGTAAGACTGTTACCAACTGATGAATTTCACCAAAGAACATCTGAAATAAAGACTCAAACCGGCAAAAAAATTTATGAAATAAATCCGGATGAATGCTGCCGACTACTTAAAGTAGAGCCGGCCAAAGTAGCTGTGAGCAATCTTGACGCTTGGATATGTGGCTTAAGAAACACTGAAGGCAGAATAAGAGAAAATTATCAGGAAGTAGAAAATAAGGGTGGGCTTATCAAGATAAACCCAATTCTAACATTTACCGAAGCCGAGATATGGAGATATATAGCCACCAGAGGTATTGAACCACATACCTGGTATAGGAAAGGTTATCGGTCTCTCGGCTGTGCGCCTTGCTCGCGAGCAGGAGGAGAACTTGAGCGAGACGGTAGATGGAAAGATACAAGCAAATGTGGAGGGGAGTGCGGCATACACACTCAAATATTAAAATGATAAATCAAGAAAAATATTCAGAAAACAGAAGACAGGGTAAAGAATTAGACCATCAATTAAGGGTCTATTCTGATATAACACAACTAATAGCCAGTCCACAGAATCCGACACCATTAGTTAGATTAAATAGAATCAACCCTGATAAGGATTTTCAAATTTATATTAAACTGGAAAGATATAATCCATTTGGTTCAGTTAAAGATAGGATTGTTTATGAAATGCTAAAGGCATTGGAAGTAAGGGATAGAACAGTGGTTGAGCCATCATCGGGAAATACGGGGATTGCGTTAGCTTGTGTTGCCAATGCATTGGGAATACCGGTTGAGATTGCTGTTCCAGAGAGAATTCCTGATGAAAAAAAGGTAATGCTAAAATTTTTAGGGGCTAAGGTAACAGAAGCTGATGACGCACTGTGCCCTTTATTTCCTACTGAAGGAGCCAGGGGTTTAGTAAACGCCTTGATAAAAAGCCCGGCTACTAAAAATAGCTATGTTAGCCCCAATCAATACGAGAATGAATTGAATGTTCAAGCCCATTACCAAACCACGGGACCAGAAATATGGAAGCAAACACAAGGTAAAATCGATTATTTCTTTGCTGGATTTGGCACCTGTGGCACAATAACTGGTGTCGGTAGATATCTCAAAGAGCAAAATCCAAAAATAAAGATTATTGGCGTAGAACCTTCTTCCCCCAACCATAAATTGCCCGGGATGAAGAGAATAACCGGGTTAGATGAGGAGTTTATACCGAAAATTCTAGACCGCTCATTAATCGATGATATCGTATCAGTAACCGATGAAGAAGGTTATAGAACTGCTATAAAATTAGCCAGAAAAGATGGAATTCCTGTTGGTCCTACCACGGGGGCTATACTTTGTATTGCCTTAAATTATGCCAAACTAAATAGAGGTTTAGCTGTTGTTATATCACCTGATGACGCATTCAAATACGCAAGTTACTACAAGGTTATCTTGGAAACAGGATTCAGAGAAATTAAGGAAAAAGAGTATGATTTGTGTGGTTTAGTTTGCCCTCTATCAAAGATAAAAGCGATAGAATTATTAGATAATCTTGGTGAAGGAGAAACTGCAAGAGTAATACTAGGAGATAGCGAATCTCTCAAAAGCGTGGTGCAAGAATTAAAAACCAGAGGAATAAAACCAGGTTTTGAACAAGAGAGCGAAAGTAGATTTATATTGACTATTACTATATGATAAGATTATATTAACAGAGCAAACAGAACTAAAAATAAATTTAAAAGTGGATTTGAATGGAAAGCCACAAAAGAAGCATCATAAAAGCTATTACTTGGCGGGTTATTGCTTCTCTAATTATATTCGTAATTGCTTATTTATTTACAAAAGAAGTAGTATTATCAGTGGGTATAGGCATTTCCGATACAATTGTAAAAATTGTTACTTATTACTTTCATGAAAGGATGTGGAATAAAATAGATTTTGGAAGAGAGAAAAGAGATGAAGAAGATTATTCGATATAAGGATTAAATCGAAATTGGTAGAGACTATTCGAATAATAAATACAGGAGAATAAAATGAGAAGTCTTATGTTTAAGACATTGAAGGAAGATATTCAAACAGTTTTCAGTAAAGACCCGGCTGCCAAAAGCGTGATAGAGGTTATCTTTTGCTATCCTGGACTCCATGCCATTTGGATGAATAAAATTGCACATTTCTTCTGGATGCATAAGTTTCTCTTTATTGGAAGGTATATTTCCCATGTTAATCGCTGGCTGACGGGGATTGAGATTCACCCGGGAGCAAAGATTGGGAGAAGATTTTTTATTGACCATGGAATGGGAGTAGTAATAGGAGAAACTGCCGAGATTGGTGATGATGTTTTGCTTTATCAGGGCGTGGTTTTAGGTGGCAGAAGTTTCGAAAAGAAGAAACGGCATCCTACTCTCGGAGATAATGTTGTTGTTGGAGCAGGGGCTGTTATTTTAGGTCCAGTAAATATCGGGGAAGGTGCAAAAATAGGGGCAGGGAGTGTGATACTTCAGGATGTTCCTTCGGGTGCAACAGCAGTTGGTGTTCCAGGGAAGATTAAAATGGGATTATCAGCTAAATTGATGGAGGATTTGGAACATGGGAAAATACCAGACCCTATTTTCAGTACTATTCAGTTTATGATAGAGGAACAGGAAAAACTTGCAAAAAGGGTAAAAGTGTTAGAGTCTCAAGGCAGCAACTTTTCGAATTAGAAAAGAATTTGCAAAGAAAAAAAAAGGATAAAGAGAAGAAAAACTCTTAATAAAATAAAGTATCTGTATTATTGAGATTGCCACGCTTCATCCCCCCGCTGAAAGCAGGGGGACTTCGCTCAACACGATAAATTAACTGCAAAGAGAGGAGCGACGCCTGCGCAGGCGTGGCAATCTCATACAAATTTGCAAATGTTTTGTAATTTAAAAAAATAACAAGGATTTTATCTTTTTAACAGACTAAATAATGAAAGATAAATTGAAATCGTCAACCAGGTGTGTTCACTATGGTGAGAATAGAAAAGAACCGTATTATTCTGTTATCACACCAATTGTCAATTCGGCTCCATATAGATTTAGTTCCAGCAAAGAATTATTGGATTTTGTTACAGGTAAATCATCAAGAACCCAGCCAGAATATGGGCGAATGGGAAATCCCACGGTTACATCCGTTCAGGAAAAACTTGCAAGGTTAGAGGGTGGGAAAAATGCACTGCTTTTTGCAAGTGGAATGTGTGCAATTACGACAGCATTATTTGTACTTTTGAAAAAGGGTGATCATATTGTCATAACCAATGATTCATACCGTCGGACAAGAGACTTTGTTTTAAATTTTCTTCCAAAGTTCGGGATTAAATCAACAATAACAAAATCGACTTCATCTGATATTAAGAAAGCATTAAGGAAAACAACAAAAATAATCTTTTCAGAATCCCCGACAAATCCTTACCTTCATGTTTTAGATTTGAAAGCAATTGCTGATATTGGAAAGCAGAATAATATTATAACTATTATAGACAGCACTCTTGCCACTCCTGTAAACCAGAAGCCATTACAATATGGGATTGACCTTGTCATACACTCGGCTACAAAGTATTTGGGAGGGCATAACGACCTGATTGCAGGCGTTTTAATTGGTTCAGATAAACTGGTTCAGCCGATTGCTGAATTATTAATGACCATAGGAGGTATTTGTGACCCCAATACGTCGTATTTAATCGAAAGAGGTTTAAAAACGCTCGATTTGCGAGTAAAAAGACATAATGAAAATGGGCAAAAAGTAGCACAATTTCTTGAGAAGCATCCAAAAGTTTTAAAGGTTTTTTATCCGGGTTTAAAAAGCCATCCAGACCATAAGATTGCAAAACGTCAAATGAAAGGATTTGGAGGATTACTTTCTTTTTTACTCCAAACCGATTTTAAGGGAGCAATGAAATTTATTGATAGCTTAACAATTCCCCAGATTGCTCCAAGTTTTGGTGGACCCGAATCGCTTATTGAACAACCTGCGCTGATGTCTTTTATGGATATCAAAAAAAAGGAAAGGGAGAGAATAGGAGTTTTTGATAATTTAGTACGATTATCTCTCGGTCTTGAGGACAGTGAAGATATCATCGAAGACCTGAAGAGAGGTCTGGAAAAACTATAGATTTGCTTTTACTCTGCTGTTATTCGTTCTCACCTATATATACTATTAAGAAAAGCATATATCAATAATGCAGGATTTTTTAATAAATAATATTGTCATTAACCAAGTATAGATTATATAACAGTAGAAAAACAAGACATAGATTTATTTAAGATATTTTTCTCCTTTTCAATAAGGAATCATTTGAACTAATTTTAAATTAGACTAATAGGCGCGCATCGAAATGGACTTATTTTTACAAGATGGGGCGAGGGTAGGAATTATAGGTGGGGGTCCCTCTGGGAGTTTTACGGCTATTCATTTATTGAGCATTGCAGCTTCGCTTAACAAAAAAATTAAGGTATTCATCTTTGATAAAAAAGATTTTACATCTGGTTTAGGGTGTAATTTTTGTGCAGGCATTCTTTCTAATACACTAATTAAAGAGTTAGTCCAATATAATATTATTATCCCGCCAGAGATAATCCAAAGAGAGATTAAAGGATACTATTACGAGACGAGAGAGGGGACAGCATATTTCCCAAAGCCATCTACTTCATCAATTTTCAGTGTGTTCCGAGCAAATGGACCTTGCAGCTCAAAAGAATTATATAACGTTAGTTTTGACTATTTTCTTCTACAAGAAGCGATTAAAAGGGGAGCAAACAAAATAGACACCAATATCAATGAAGTCATTTTTCCTTCCACTCCACAGGATCGAGTATCACTTTACTCACAGGAGCAAAATACATATTATGAATTTGAACTGGTATTCGGTGCATTTGGAATAAATACTCCTTTTATTAAAGAATTAGAAAAATCAGGAATCGGATACAAAGCCCCAAAATACCTGCATTCTGGTCAGGCTGAGATCCCCTACGATATATCTTTGAATAAAAAGTTTCATGACAATGTCACTGTTTTTCTTATTCCTCTCAGGAATTTATACTTCTTTTCCTTTACACCAAAAGCAGAGTATTTAACGGTTACCGCTATTGGTCCTCATGTTACAAAAGCAATGCTGGAGGAAATATTTACCATTCCGCAGGTTATGAAATATTTTCCAGACAAATGGCAGTTCCCATTGGAGTATTGTCACTGTCATCCAAGAATATCTGTTACTATTGCGGAAAATTTCTTCTATCACCGTTTTGTGGTTGTCGGAGATGCTTGTTGGTCAAGGTATCTCAAGGATGGTATTGCATCTGCATTTTATACCTCAAAATTCGGAGTTGAATGTGCTTTCAAATATGGGATTTCACGTAATGCGTTCCGGGACAGATACTTTAGGGAAATTACTCGGATGGATAAAGATAATACTGTAGGAAAAATTTTATTTAAAATCCATAATAGATTGAAAAGGTCGCAGACTGTGCGGGGCTCTCTTTTTTCGATGACCAGAGATTACTATCATAAAACAATTCAGGAAAATGTACGATATATCCTATGGGGTTTATTTACAGGTGATTACTCTTATAAGAAGATAATGAGAAAATCTTTTAGGATTTCATTTATCGTGCCCTTTATTATAAATATTATTAATGCATACCTGAAGATTATCTTTAATAATCTGTCAAAAATTAATAAAAAAACAAAATTAAGACCAATAAAAAATCAGAGCAGTAATGTAACAGTGTCAAATTTAGTAAACGGAGATACAATTATTGTTATTGGTGGGGGACCAGCAGGCACTTCTTGTGCAATACATGCAAAAAAACTTGCTGTAAATAATAATATAGACTTGTCAGTCATATTAATCGAACCTAAAACTTTTAGCATACATTACAATCAGTGTGTTGGTGTTCTTTCCCCTAGGATAAAACAATTGATGGGAGATATAGGTATAGACTTCCCGGAACATTTAATTCAAACAAAAATTCCAGGGTATTATTTGAATGCAAATGGTGAAGAAATATATCTTCCTTCTGATAAACATAACGATATTGGACTTGCTTTAAGGCGGAATGAGTTTGATGCTTTTATGATAGAGCAGGCTTTGCGGAACGGAGTACAAGTTGTCCGGGGAGAAGTTGTGACATTCGATTATTCAAAAAATGACAAAAAGAATAAATTCATTGTTTATTGCAATTCCGGCACTTATAAGTGCAATTTTATTGTAGGTGCTTTTGGTGTCGGGAATGGGATTGCCCTTGATTTTTTTAAAACTTTCCGGTACCGACCTCCACATATTCTTCAATCAATTGTTTCCAAAATTCATCCTCTGGATAATTTATATATTGATGAAATTTTTGGAAATAATATCCATACTTATCTCCCTAAATATAAAGCAATTGAATTTGGAGCAATAACTCCAAAGGGCAACCATTTAACAGTCAATATCGCCGGTGAAAAAATCAGTTTTAAAGATATGGAATATTTTCTAATGATAGATGAAGTAAAAAAATGGATTCCCCCCCATAAAGAACGAACTTACTTTAAAGGTCAATTCCCAACAAGTCCTGCACATCGATTCTATGGAGATAATTACTTGATCATAGGTGATGCGGCTGGTTTAGTTCGGCCATTTAAAGGAAAAGGTGTAAATTCAGCAATTCTCTCAGGTAAAATTGCTGCTGAAACTATCGTGAATTATGGCACAACGGCTCTTGCAATAAAACGAAACTTTGTACAACATCCACAGATACAAAAAATATTAATCGATTATAAATATGGAAAAATTATAAGAAAATTAACTATTCAGGCTTCACATCATAATCTTTTAAAATATATAATTAATTATGCAAAAAGAAATAAAACGTTCGAAACCGCTCTATATAATGCTGTCTCTGCTAACAGACTTTATAAGGATATTATTTTATGTACTTTAAGAAACTTAGTGAGTTAAATTTATCTACTAATAAAAAATCAGCATATGAATATAAAATTAAACTAATTTAAGGAAAATTTTATTATGACAAGGAAATTGCCACCCTTATTGTTAAATCCTATTAGTTTAATAGGGATTCTTATTGCTTTGACCAGTTTCATTGCCATTATAATTCTCTTTTTTGCTCATATTTTTTTAGCACCTGATAATCCATATATTGGAATAGTCACTTACCTGATTTTCCCAATCTTTTTAATAATAGGATTACTTATAATTCCCTTCGGTATGTTTATTGAGAGACGGCAACAATTAAAAAGAAAAGGAATAAAAGAACGGCGTCTTCCAATTATCGATTTTAACCAGCAAGATCAGAGAAACGCTTTTATACTCTTTTTGATAGTTTTAATTATTTTTATGATATTGAGTGCTGTTGGAAGTTACAGAGCTTATGTTTTCACCGATTCAGTAGTTTTTTGTGGGAAAATCTGCCATTCTATAATGCATCCTGAATATATTACTTACATGGAGAGCCCTCATGCCCGGGTGTCATGTGCTGAGTGTCATGTTGGAACAGGAGCCAACTGGTATGCCAAATCAAAGCTTTCCGGTGCATATCAGGTTTATGCTACAATAGCACAAAAATATCCTAAGCCTATTCCAACACCTATCAAAAATTTACGACCAGCTCAGGAAACCTGTGAGCAGTGTCACTGGCCAGGGCAATTTTTTGGTGGGAAACAGAAAATATTTACTTATTATTTAAGTGATGAAGAAAACACCAAGTATGAAATTAATATGTTAATGAAGGTTGGTGGCGGAAATCCAAAATCCAGTAGAACTTCGGGTATTCACTGGCATATGAATATTCAGAATAAGATAGAATTTATATCAACGGATAATAAAAACAAAATTATTCCTTGGATTCGTTCTACTAACCTATTAACTGGGGAAGTAAAAACATTTACTGATGAAGAGAACCCACTATCAGAAGAATTATTGTCAAAGAGTAAGCCTCATGTAATGGATTGTATGGATTGTCATAACCGACCAACTCATATCTTTAAGTCTCCAAGTCTTTCCGTTAATGAAAAAATTCTATTAAATCGAATTAATAAATCATTACCTGAGGTTAAATATATATCTGTTGAACTTCTTTCAGATGATTATGAAACAACTGATATTGCAGTGAACACAATTGCCGAAGAGATTTGGAAATTTTACAGAGAAAATTATCCCAAGGTTTTTGAAAAGGAAAGGGATAGTATAAAACAATCAATCAGAGAATTGCAGGAGATTTATCAGAGGAATATTTTTCCAGAAATGGGTGTAAAGTGGTCAGTTTATCCTGACCACATTGGACATCTTGATTTCCCGGGTTGTTATAGATGTCATGATAATAAACATATTACGGAATACGGAGACCGACTGGCGAATGATTGTAATCAATGTCACACAATTTTGTCGCAGGAGTTTGGAGGCGAAAAAGAAGAGACTCTCGACCCAAAAGGAATAAAATTTAAACATCCAGTTGATATTGGAGATGACTGGAAATTAGTAGGATGCCATGAATGTCATACAGGATTAAATCCTTAAAGCAAGTTTTAATAAAAATATAATTTACAATTTTTTATAAATATTATATATCGGACTCGATGTTTATCTGTCAATTAGATTTTATTGAGAAGATTCCTTTGCAATAGAAGACAGAGGTGTTGTTGCAGCTTCAGGCCATGGCGGAAGGATTTTTATGATTATATACAATACGAATAGTGGAAGAAATAATAATGCAATGGATATCAAAAGACCTTCGATTCCTAAAAGTTCCATCTTATAATGGGTTAGTCCTCGAAGGCTTTTCGAGAATAATTGACCACCTATCACGACGTTCCACCTTGTGCTGAATATCCCAATTTGAACTAAAATTGCCGCTCCAAAATAGATTAACCTACGTAACTCATCGGGGAGCCGGAATAGTTTTACAGATGCTAATGAACCCAAAGGCAGTAAAGTTCCCAGGAGTATTTGAATTACAACAAGACTTATAAACAATTTTTGTGATATCAACTGGCCTAAAATGTGGATGGATTCAACAGACTCATACATCCGGTGGATAAAATCCAGGGTCTCGAGAGAAATATCAAGTATCATCGCATACAGCAGAAATGACGCCAGTTTGTCCATGCATGCCATATCGATTGGTTTCCAACGAAAAAGGGTTGTTACACCATATATCAGGATCATCAACGCGATTCCTGAAACAATAGCCGAAAACAGAAATACAATAGGCATCAACACGCTGCTCCACCAGGGATTTGCCTTCACGGAGCCAAAAATAAAACCTACATATCCATGCAGTAAAAATGCTGACGGGATACCGATTATGGTAATAAACTTTCCTGCTTTACGGTCAAATCGTATTGCCTTTTCGGACAGGTCCAGTGAGCCTAATGAAAGAAGATAGTACATATACTTTCGCCATCCTTTTTTACTCCGAGCCCAATAAACGATGTCCTTCCTATAATCAAACCATATTTCGAGCATTAACACTATCATCAAGTACCAGGCGTAAACAAATCCGAACATTGCCATTGCTGACTTTAATTGAGGAGTGAGAAAAATTTCAATTGACCGTTCGGGGTAACTAAGGTGTGCAAGGAGCGGAAGTGGGGCTATGATCAGAAATGCCAGCGCAGTCAACATAGACAGGCGGTATGTAGGTTGAACTTCTTTTACTTCAAAAACACGCTCCAGTGAAGCAAGGATGAATGCCCCTGCGACAAGCCCTGTGATATATGGATATACGACTATCAAAATCCCCCAATGGAGTTCCACCTCGTTTGGATAAATATACCCAACCACTTGTTTTAAGATTGGCTGTAGTTGTTCGATTAAATTTTCCATAATTATCTCACTTCCCCATCCAAGTTAGCGTAATAAATTTTTGGTTCCGTATTAAGATGAGGTTTCAGAACCTGGACTTTGTTGAAACGCATGAATCGGGCTAATAGGCTGCTGCGCAAACCGATCTCGCCAAATATCCTCGCTTCGGTTGGACAAACTTCAACACAAGCGGGCTTTAGACCCCGGGATAAACGATGATAGCAGAATGTACATTTTTCCGCCGTACTGGTCACAGGGTTAAGAAACCTTGCTCCGTACGGACATGCCTGAATACAATAACGACACCCGAGGCAGTAATCTTTATCGATCAATATCACTCCATCCTTAGTGATAAATGTAGCACCTACCGGACATACCTGCACGCATGGTGGATTAGCACACTGGTTGCACAATTTTGGCACAAAGAAGGTCCGCATGATCTCATTTTCGGCAACCATTTCAGGAAAACCCTCACTTCCCCCATTTGGGCTATCAACCTGTGCTGTCCCATCAATAAGAATTATGTACCGCTCAACCCAAGTCCGGAAAAAGAATGGTTCACGAGGTACATCATTTTCCCGCTTACATGCATCTACACACTGTCCACAACCGATGCACTTGTCGACCTGAATTCCCATCCCGTATTGATGTATTGGTTCATTATCATTTGATGAATCAGAATCTTCTGAAGCAGGAGACCCGAATAATAACAGTACGGTTCCTACAAGTGTGCTTTCCCGTAGAAACTCTCGGCGATTCATCAATTCACGTTTCTTTTTCATCAGCGCACCTCCGGATAATGTGGATAATGACATTGCCAGCACGCATGATCAGGCTCATGTGACTGAAGGTCCACCCGCGGTATTTCCCCGGCACTTTCTGCATTTTCTCCATGACAACCACCGCAAAATGTTCTCTTCCGTGGTTTACTGGGACGAAATGACCGGGGATCTTTTTTATGTGCTTCAGGAGCAGAGTGACACTGGGTACACTCCAGGGCAGCATGGTGTGAGACAGCTTTTGTCCGCGCAATTTCCCCGTGACATGCTCCACATTCCTCAGGGGGTTGCGGAGGTTTGGGATCATGGGGTTCGTGACAAGACATACAGGGTTCTAAAGGATTATGTGTGACTATATTAATTTGGGGGAATCCCGTTGGCTTGGACGCATTATATATATGACAGAGGGGACATAAACCCCGCTGACGTGGAGCCGAAGGAGTATTTTCGCTGGGATCCTCAACATGGTTTGCACCTGGCCCATGGCATACTTCGCAGGCAACATTCTGATGATAAGATGTTTGTTTTAACGCTACATATTCATCGTGACACTCTGAACACGCTTCCTGCCCAGCATAATGGATTGGAAGAGCTAATATAGAATCTATGGCAGCTGCTCGGTAGTGTCCCTCTTTTACAAAGGTGGGCGGCATTAAGTAATTCCGGACGGTAATGAGCATTATCACTAAAATAATAAAAATAATAAGTAAGCGTTTTATTTGGTCTGGAAAAGGAATTGATTTCCAGCCCGGCATTCTTAATTCTGGACGAAATCGAAAATTTAACATGTTTTTTGTCTGAATCAGCTTTTTAATATCAATTAAGTAATGAAAAACGAGATAATGAAAAATTTCATGGAATTTTAACAAATTCAGTAAAATGAGAAAATCTATACGAATTTGGAACTTATATCACTTGACTATTGTTAATCATTTGAAATTGTAATTTTCAATAAAAGATTTATATTTTGAAAAAAATATGGAGAAATTTTGAAAATTGTTAAAAAATTTGACATACAACCCCAAATGAAAATATGTATTATCAATCCCTTTTTATAATTGTATAAATTATATAAATAATATAAAATATTTTAAATTAAATATCAATAATTTTTTTATTAATATTTTTTATAATTTATATATTTTATTTATCTTGACTTTTTTAAAAAAAAATTATATTATTAAGAAAAATTTCATACTTAATAACCAAACGATAATGGAAGAGAGAAACACATCAAGAAAGAGTTTTATTAATTACCTGTTAGGCGGTGGTTTTACTCTTGTCGCAGCTTCTTTCTTATATCCAATAGTGAGGTTCGTGCTCCCTCCAAAATCGACCGAAGCAGAACCTATGGCAGTATCTGCTGGCAAGGTTGGCGAGATGCATTTAAATTCTGGGAAGATATTTAAATTTGGAAGAAAACCTGGTCTGCTTATTTATACAGAACAGGGTGAATATCAGGCATTTATGGCAACCTGTACACATCTTGACTGCATTGTGCAATTCCGAAATGATTCTGAAAGCATCTGGTGTGCTTGCCATAATGGATATTATGACCTTAATGGAAATAATATATCTGGTCCGCCCCCAAGACCCTTAGAAAGACTGAATGTTTTTATAAAAGATGATGATATAATGGTTTCAAAAATTACTTAAAATGAAGACCTACACAACCAATCTCATTAATTGGCTTGATAAAAGATACAACATAAAAGAAATAATAGGATTTATTACAGAAAAGAAGGTCCCTATTTACAAACACACTATCTGGTATTATATGGGAGGGATAACCCTTCTTTTTTTTATCATTCAGGTTTTAACTGGCATACTTCTTCTTCTCTATTACCGACCTACTCCTGAGGAGGCATTTGAAAGTGTTCAATTTATTATGACACAGGTTCACTACGGATGGCTTATCCGCTCTATTCACAGTTGGTCAGCAAATCTTATGATTCTTTTTGCATTTATACATATGTTCAGTGTATTACTCCTGAAATCTTACAGACCTCCACGTGAACTAACATGGGTAACCGGTGTGCTGTTAATGTATATATCTCTTGCTTTTGGCTTCACGGGTTATCTCCTTCCGTGGAATGAATTGTCCTTTTTTGCCACAAAAGTTGGTACTGACATAGCGGGAGTTATTCCTTTTATTGGAAAATTCATTATTAGATTCCTGAGAGGTGGAGAAGACGTTACAGGAGCGACCTTGACGAGACTCTTTGGATTTCATGTTGCTGTCCTTCCAGGAGTAATCATTGTGATTTTGGTTATACATTTATTGATGGTTCAACGACAGGGAATGAGCAAACCGATAGGCTTAAAAGAAGTGAAGAAGGGGATGCTATTTTTCCCGGACTTTTTTTTAAGAGACCTTTTAGGATGGCTATTTGCAGTTGGGATTCTTGCAGCTCTGGCTGCTATCTTTCCCTGGGAACTGGGGCAGAAGGCAGACCCATTTTCATCTGCTCCAGAAGGCATCGCGCCTGAATGGTATTTTTTATTTATGTTTCAAACATTAAAATTCTTCCCCGCAAGAATATTAATTTTAGACGGCGAAGTGATTGCAGTCTTTATTTTCGCAGCACTCGGAATATTCTGGATTCTAATCCCATTTCTTGATACTAAAGCCAGAAGGGAACAAAAAAGCCCGATATTTACAACTATAGGTATTTTTGCAATTCTATACGTGGGGATAATTACTATACTTTCTTATTTTGTATTTAAGTAATGTATTCGCATAATCTTATGAAAAATATTATTAGACATTTCAACATTATTTACATACTATTTTTATTTATTTTTCTCTTCCCCGCTATATATTTATTTCCACAAGAAAGGCACAATAATTGTATCGAATGCCACAGTAAATTCGAAGAAGAAGAGACATCGCCAACCATTGAATTTAAAAATGATATCCATAATACAAGTGGTATGTTATGTTCTGACTGTCATGGTGGAGACCCGGAAATAAATGCAGGTGGAAATCAAGAACTTGCTATGAATCCTAAAAAAGGATATAAACCACCTCCGGGTCATAACGAAATCCCCGAATTCTGTGCAAGATGCCATTCTGATTTTGAATATATGAAAAAATTTAATCCCAATATAAGAGTAGACCAATATGAAAATTATTTAACAAGTCAACACGGGAAATTACTGGCAAAGGGAGATGATAAAGTAGCTAATTGTGTTAGTTGTCATAAAACCCACGGGATTCGAAAAAAAACAAACCCTGCCTCAGCCGTTTTTGCAAACAAAATTCCGGAAACTTGTAGTAAATGCCACTCAGACCCGGAATATATGAAGGAATATAAAATCCTGACTAACCAGTTGGAAATGTATAAAAAAAGTGTTCACGGGGAATTTTTATTGGAAAAAGGGGACTTAAATGCTCCTGCTTGCAATGACTGCCACGGAAATCACGGTGCCGCTCCCCCGGGTGTCGAATCTGTACACAATGTCTGCGGAGTATGTCACTCAGGAAATAATCAGTTGTTCTTAAAAAGTTCTCATAAAAAATACTTTGATGAATTTGGCTTTCCAGAATGTGCATCATGTCATGAACATCATTTAATAAAAAAACTTACAGAAGAATCTCTCGGGGTTGGAGACCAATCTGTTTGCGGAATTTGTCATACACAAGAAGATGAAGGAGGTATAATCGCTGTTGAAATGAAAAATATTATCGAAAATTTTTCTGCACTGCGGGATACTTGCCAAATATTGTCCGAAGAGGTAGAAAGGAAGGGTATGCCCGTTAATGAAATAAAATACCAGATGAACAATGTTGACTCTGAACTGTTAAAAGCAAGAAATATAGTGCATAGTTTTTCTCTGGAAAATATAAAACAAATAACTGAAGAAGGAACAAAACTTGCCATCTCTGTAAAAAAAATGGCAAATGATGAATTAAAAGAATATCAAATTAGGAGAATAGGACTGGCTGTCTCGCTTTTCTTTATTTTTTTAGCGGGAACCGCCCTCTATTTGAAAATCAAGAAGATAGACAAAAAAAATATAATAAATTCTTTTTAACTATAAATTGATGGTATAACAAATTTAAAAATAAAATCTTAAAATTTTGTGCACTTAATCAGAGATGCAATATATAAGTTTCAGAAAAAATATTTGACAATTAAAAATATTTTGTTATATTATCATAATATATAATTAATATAATTATTATAATCAATATATTTTATATCTTTTCAATACCTAAATCGAATAATTTTAATTATTTATATAAATATTTCTTTCTGGTATAAATATGATAAAAATGCTGAAATAATATGCGTAAATACCTAATTCTCTGTTCTTCTATTACCTATTTTTTTAATCCAAATTCTCATATAAAATAATTTTTATAAATATGAGAATAGAATTTTTATTAGGAGGATTCAATGAAATCAAGACTTTTAGCTTTAATTGCGATAAGTATTCTCAGTATGTTTATAATCAAAATATTAATTGCCCAAAGTTCTGAACCAACTGCAAAGATTAAACTCGATTTTGTTACCTCGCATAAGATTGACGTTGATACGGCTTTGACATCCACAGGGAAAGCCTCAGGGCTGAATAATGTAGGTGTCGGTGAAACTGTTTATCCGGTGGGTGTTGCTACCGGTACGAATATTACTTATCAGTGGTCTATTGATGGACCGACAGGTTCTTCAGCAACTTTAAGCAGTACTATCGAAGACAGTATACACTTTCAGCCGGACGTAGAAGGGATTTATATATTAACTCTCACGGTTACTGCTGATGAAGGAACAGCAACTTCCTCAATCAAGGTTCAGGCGGCGAAATATATAGGTGTTGGAAAAATTGATGGTCTTAAGTCTGAATTTCCTCAGTGTGGCATAGGATGCCATTATACTATTTATGACAAATGGATTCAAACAGGACATGCTACAGCATTCAGCAGGAAACTGGATGAAGAAGGCGGACATTTCGGTTCAAATTGTATAGATTGTCATTCAATAGGTTATAATACACTTACTAATGCGGTTAATAATGGATTTGATGATATAGCAAGTAGCCTTGGATGGACCTTCCCTGATACCTTAAAATCGGGAAATTGGCAGAATATGATAAACAATTATCCCTCACTTGCCCAGAGAGCAAATATACAATGTGAAAATTGCCATGGTCCAGGCAGCGGTCATAATTTTAAAGATGGTCCAATTGAAGAATCCGGTATCGGTAAGACCTATGAGCCTGGTATTTGTGCATATTGTCATGATGCTCCTACTCACCATGTGTATTTTCCTGAGTGGGAAAAAAGCGGTCATAATACAGTAGATGATCACATGAATAGTTCATCATGTGCCAAATGCCATACAGGGAAGGGTTTTGTAATCCAAAATATAAGAGGTGAGGCATCTGAAGCACCTTATGTTGAGGGTGCGGCTGTTACTTGTGCAGCCTGTCATGACCCTCACGATGCTACAAATGAACATCAATTACGGAAAGTTTCGAATGTTACACTTAATGATGAAACAACAGTGGTTTCTGAAGGAGGATTGGGAAAACTTTGTATGAACTGCCATCTTTCAAGAAGAGATGCAGAAGAATATGTAACTAAATATCATAGTCATTTTGGCCCTCATCACTCGAATCAAACAGATATGTTAGTTGGTGCAAATGCTATAGAGTTCGGGCTCTCCATGCCGGAGACTGGACATATCAAAGCAGTTGAAGATGCTTGTGTCACATGTCACATGGCAGAACAGCCAAAAGAAAATAAAGATGAAGGTATATCCAAGGTTGGTTCGCATACTTTCAGTATGGTTAGCACCGTTGGAACTGATACAACTTACAATGTTGAGATATGTCAGGGCTGTCACGGCAGTGAAATTGAAAAATTTGAAGATGTAAAAGCATCTTCGGATTATGATGGTGATGGCACGATAGAAGGAGCTGTAGCGGAAGTTGAAGGTTTAATGCATCAATTGGGAATGCTTCTTCCACCATTAGATGAGCCTGGAGTTTCTGTAGCTAAAGATTATACTCCTGTACAGCTTAAGGCTGCGTATAACTATGAATTCGTTGATGATGATGCAAGCCATGGAGTTCACAATACATCTTATACAGTTGCAATTTTGAAGGCTGCAATTCAGGCAATTTCTACTGGAGATATTGGAGCGGGCAGTATTATAGCAATTGATGATGTTCCTAACGACCAGGGGAAACAGGTACGAATACGTTGGAATCGTTTTTCGGGAGATGGAAAATTAGACAATCCTATTGGGAAGTACGGAATATGGCGGCGTATCGATGATATGAGTTTGGCAAAGAATGCTAATACTGTTTCATCTTATGAGGATATGTTCAATAGTCTGGAAAAAATTTCTGAAGGAAGTCAATTCGTGGTCACTGAAAGCGGAGAACTCTGGGATTTTGAAAAAGAAGTCTCTGCAGTCGGGGAAGACAAGTACAGCACAATTACTGCTACGCTTTTTGATTCTACAATTACAGATGGCATGCACTGGTCTGTTTTTTACATTTCTGGTCATTCACTCGAAGGTGGATTAGTTGTGAAATCTGCTGTGGACAGTGGTTATTCAGTTGATAATTTGGCACCTGCAGTACCTGTTCTAAAGATAGCATCAAAAACAGCCGGTATGGTTACTGTAGAATGGGATGCTCCTGTGGATGAGGACTTCAAATACTTCAATGTATATCGGGGAACAGAGCAGGGGTTTGACCCTGCGACTGTTGAGCCAATTTTGAGAAGGGTAGATGCTGAATTCACCGAAAATCTTTCTGCTGTTGGTGAAAAATATTATTACAGGATTAGTGCTGTGGATTTCAGTGGGAACGAATCAGGATTTTCACTGGAAATTTCTGAGGATAACGTAATAACCAGTCTTGAACTTGGTAATATCAGTAGTATCCCAGGAAAGTTCGCTCTGGAACAGAATTATCCGAACCCATTTAACCCGATAACACATATACGTTATCAACTGCCAAAAAGTACTAATGTCACTCTACATATATATGGTATCACCGGTAATCTGATTCGTACTCTTGTCAGCGAATACCAGCACCAAGGTTTTATAGAGGTTGAATGGAATGGAAAGGATGATTTTGGTAGCTCGGTAGCATCTGGAATTTATATTTATAGAATTACAGCAGGGAAGTTCTCGGATAGCAGAAAAATGATTCTCATAAAATAAAAAGATCTTGAAAATTTTGCCATAACATAATGAATAACAACAGTTTGTTAAAAAGAAAACAGTTCTTTGTGAGCTGTTTTCTTTTATTAAGAAAGTAAAAATATCATAATGAGTACGAATAAATTACGAAAGTTATTACTGTGTATCTCATTAATAGGATTAGGAGCATTCTCATGCAGTGAGTTAGATATTAATAATCCTTTAACATATATAAATGATAAAATATCTTATGAAAAAGATATAAAACCTATTTTTGCGAATAGATGTATAGATTGTCATAGTGGAAGTTCGCCTGCAGGAAATTATAACCTTTCTTCCATATTAACGATTATGGGGAACGGTACAGACTTGAAACCGAATGTAATTATCGGAAGTCCATATAGTCTTCTTCTGATGAAGATTATTATAGGGGACGATAACCACCGTGAGTGGATAGGCTCTGAAGAAAACACTCAAAAATTGTATAAATGGATAGTTGAGGATAGTTTGAGCATCAGTGAGCCGATTGTGCATCTTGCTGGACCTATGGATGTGGATTCACCAAATTTTCATGGACAGGATATTAGAAATAAAGCGTGGTCTATGGAATCATGTAAGCTCTGTCATGGAACTGACTATAATGGGGGTTCCTCAGAGGGTTCCTGTAACAAATGTCACGATCCAAACCCGGAGGAATGCACTACTTGTCATGGTTTTGGTATGCTTGATAATCATTTGGGAGCACCACCTCCTGATCTGAGTAACAACATCGAGACTTCTTTTAGAGGAGTTGGCGCTCACACAATACACATGACAGAGGGCGATAATTCCGATGGTATTGAATGTGAATCCTGTCACATTGTTCCCCAAAATTTGTACGATGATGGTCATATTTTTTCTGAAGAGCCTGCAGAAGTTGTTTTTAGTTATCTTGCACATAATTTAGGAGCAGAACCAATCTGGGACACTGAAACCCTGACCTGTAAAGATGTTTACTGTCATGGAAATTTCCCTTCAGGAAACAAGGAGAATGCTCCAAAATGGACTGGCTTTGATCCGAATCCACCGAGTTGTTCTCCTGCCTGCCACCAGTTTCCTCCTGTTGGTAAAACACGAACCGGTTTTAAACACTCTCCCAGTGTTTCTCAATGCTGGTACTGCCATTCCAATCTTGATAATAAATATAATTTTATTGATAAGTCAACTCATATTAATGGAATTATTGAAAGATGAATAAACTCATAAGTGTTAAAATTATTTTGTTATATTTAATCTTTACAATTCTGCCATTATATGAGAATTATGGTCAGGTTATTACGGGAAGAGTGTCATCGTATATGTACAGCTGGCAAATTCAGGACCAACAGTCAGGTTCCTCTGAACATATTCGTTTGTATCAAACCCTTGTTATGAATGTTAAAAATGTTGGGAGCCCAAAAGTCTCTTTGCATACCAATATACGCTATACGAAGGACTTCATTAATGATAGCGATTACAATCACAATTGGAAATTTCAATATTTTTATGGACAGGTAAAAAAGGTTCTTCAAGTAGCAGATATTAAATTTGGTCGGCATTATGTATATTCTGGCGTTGGCAATGGTTCAATTGACGGGATTTCTACAAAGATAAAAGTAAAAGAAATTGCTGATTTTGAATTTTATGGCGGAATGCCTGTTTCATGGTATCATGAAATAAAGGTCCAGAAATGGAACGAGAGTAGAATGTATGGATTACGAATACAGCCGAGAATGTTCTTGAATACATTGGTGAGTATAAGTTATGTTCAAAAAAAGATGAATCCCCTCCCTTATAAGATTCCTGGGAAGTTTACTTTCAAAAAATGGGATATAACTTCTGATGCAGTGGAATTTGTTGGATTGGATTTCTATACTCAATGGTCTGAAAAAACGAGCGCGTATGGCCGCCTCGATTGGGATATGACGTATGATGACATTTATCGGATAAATTTTTATTATAACAGGTCGCTCTTCAATAAATTTTCTCTCAGTGCTGAATACTACTATAGAAAACCGCGGATTTATAATAATTCGATTTTTAGTGTGTTTGCTCAGCACGATAACCGAGAATACTGGTTTCGAATTTATTATAATATTAAAGAAAATCTGTCTGTATCCGGCGGAACATCAATTGTTATTTATTCGGGAGATAAGGGATATCGACATAATGTAAGTATATATTCAAATCGTTTTAGTATTGGCTATAATCATACAAGCGGTTACAGCGGTAGATTGGATGGATTAACAGGAAGCGTTAATTATCCGATAAGAAATAATATATGGCTGAAGGGCGGTACAAATATTTCACGATACAAGCTGTTTGAACATCTTGAAGACTTTGAAAATGTGTTAAGTACGTTTGCAGGAATTTCAATAATGCCCAAAAAAACTTGTACGCTGGATATCGAAGGGCAGGGATTACATAATTATAATCACAGCAGTGATTTTCGGATACTTTTGAGAGCTAACTGCTGGTTTTCATTTGGTAAAATACGGAAAAATTAAGGTGTTTATTACATGACACATGTGAAAATAATCAAAACTGTTAAATGGGTTTTTTTCTTTTTTATTGTTTATTATGGAAGTTATTACTCTATAATTGCTGCTCAAAAAAATTCTATTATTTTTTCTCATAAACTGCATATCGAAGATATAGGAGCAGAATGTGTTGATTGTCATTCAACCATCCCGGAAAGTCAGGAAATGGATGATAAAAATCTACCAAAACATGAAGAATGCTTTATGTGTCATGATGATGATATAGCATCTCAAAAATGCGGTACTTGTCATTCTGATCCGGATAATCCCGAACCGTTGGAAAATCCAATTCGTGAATTTTATTTCAACCATGTATTTCATATCAAGGAACAAAATATGGAATGCGATAATTGTCATCAGGGATTGGAAAAAGTTGACTATGCACAGAAAGAAAATCTCCCGAGTATGGAACAATGTTATCAATGTCATGATGGTGTGACAGCATCGCAAAGATGTGAAGATTGTCATACACCTACAGCTCGCCTGATTCCAATGACTCACACCCCTGACTGGAAATTAATTCATAAGCATTCATCAAATTTAATAGAATCAGAATGCATGACATGCCACCAAGAGAATTATTGTGAAGATTGTCATACGGGAACACGATTGCTGGAAATTGGAAATGAAGATAAAGACTATGTTAATCCCAACATTCCTTCGAGTGAAGGGAAAAAGAATATGGTTCTTCAAAGGGTGCATGAACTTAATTATCGTTACACACATGGAATTGATGCTAACGATAAAAAACTGAATTGTTCTTTTTGCCATCAAGAAACACAATTTTGCGTTAGATGTCATCAAGAAGAAGAAAAGATAAATATTTTAAAACCTTCCTGGCATTCAGGACCGGAATGGGGTGCTATTGTTGAAGCAGTGGGTTCAGGGGGAGGAAGGCATGCTCGGCTTGCCAGGAGAGACATTGAAAGATGTGCAGCCTGCCATGATTCACAGGGAGAAGACCCTGTTTGTCTTATGTGTCATAGAGATTTTCTTCCAGGAAGAGGAAATGATTTAAGAACACATTTTATAGGAATGTTTTCTGGGGCAGGAGAGGGAGCATGGCATGTTGATGAAGGTTCTATATGTTTTAATTGCCATGTAAATTCTATGACACCCGGTGTGGGATTTTGCGGATACTGTCATAGCATCAAATGATGACACACATTAGATAATGAAGATAATATTATAGATTTTATAGGATTTATCATAAACGGCTCATTTGTAATTTATTTAAAAGGATTGTTTAATTGGGATAAATATAAAAAGTAAAGGAATAACATTATGAAATTAAGCACCTCTAAATCAAAAAAGAAAGCAGATGCAGAAGATAGTCAAATTGAAATTTTTGGTAAAATGCTTACAGCAATAGAATATATTGAAAGATGCCACGAATTTGCAAGTCTTATTCCTGAGGTAAGGAGTAATTTGGTTTATGCAAAACTAAATCCGCAGTCGCCTGAAGACGTTGCAGGGATTGATGGACGTATAACTGTAGTTAATGATAAGCCATATCCTGCAGGAAGACCTAAATTTGGTGCATCGAGCCATATGGCACGGCTTATAATCGAAATAAGAAAAATAGATCCAAAAATTCGTGCAGGTATTAATTTTGTATGTAATCCTGAACTGGAAAAGTGGTTGGAGAATTACTGCAGAGAAAAAGGATGGATATTCAGTAAGATTGACCGCTCAAAAGAGCCGGAAAAGGTTACAAAGAGAGAGGGAGCATCGATGCCCTGGAAGATAAACGAAGCTGTAAAATCTGCCGGCAATAAAGTACCGAAGATTTTTTATGAGACGGGAGCTGTAGGAAAAGAAGAAGTTGCGGTACTTATAGGAGAAGACCCGGTCGAGGTTGCAAAGGAAGTTTGTGAGATTGCAAGGTTATATATCCAGAGTCAACACCCAAAACCTAAAGTAGGTAAGGTGGATCTTGATACTTTTGAATCATTTATCCAACCCCGCCTTGGTAAAAAAGATAAGACTGTTATTGTTCCGCCATTTACCGGGATTGATGCTGGTGTTATTGCTGTAGATGATAAAAAGGTACTAATCATTGCAGAAGACCCGATATTTTCTATACCAAAACAACCGTTAGAAATGTTCGGCTGGTATGCTGTTCACATTGGAGCAAGTGATGTTGCCGTGATGGGTGTCAAGCCGAGATATATGACATATACCCTTTTAATGCCGCCTGAAACACCCGAAAAACATTTCCGGAGTATTATCGAATCTATTCATAGAACAGCATCTGAACTCGAAATAGCAATAGTCGGAGGACATACAGGATATTATCCCGGATTCGCGGCACCCACGATTGGAGGCATAACTGTATTTTCATTCGCCGATAAGCAGAGTTACGTCACTCCGGGTGGCGCAAAACCGGGTGACGATGTTATCCTTACAAAAGGTCCTGCGATAGAGACTGCGGGGATATTAGCGGTTCTACGTGAAAAAGAACTTCTTGAAAAATATCCTTCAACACTTGTTGAAAAGGCAAAATCTCTTTGTAAACAAATGACCGTGGTAGAAGATGCCTTGACTGCAATGGAAGCAGGTGGTGTTACTGCAATGCATGATGCGACTGAAGGGGGTGTTATGGGAGGACTCTTTGAAGTTGCGAATGCCAGTGGTGTCGGTATGGAAATTAATGAAAATTCTTTCATCTATCCTGAAGAGGTTAAAGTAGTCTGCGAAACATTCAACATTGACACGGTGAAAGCAATTGCTGAAGGTTCTCTGATTATCACTGCAAAATCAACTAATTCAAATCAGATAATACGCAAGTTGAAAGAAAGAGGTATTAATGCGTCTGTTATAGGTAAAGTTACCGGCAATCCTGATAAAAGGACGATAAAAAGACTTAACGGTAAAACTATTCCATTAGCCATTCCTGAACAGGACCCATTCTGGCAAATTTTCTTTGAAAGCCTGGAGAGTTAAAGAAGTTGGCAGGCAGGCAAACAAGACTATTAAATTATAATTGGTTTTATCTCATTGAAGCGGAAAAATAAATTTTGGGTCTTTCTGATTTTTTGTGATAATTAACTAATTTCATTTAAGAATTTTTTATTTATATAAAATTCTAATACAATTTTCAAGATTTAAATTACCCTGATAATTTCCAATCCCCGCTTTAATATATAAAATTAACAATATTTGTCAAACAAAATCGAATTGAACAATTAAGAGAGCAAATACAAGAATGTAAAAAACTACACCCTAATCCCAATCAATTTTTGCTGTTTGAAGGACAATAATTTTTTTTCCGGAGAAAATAATACTTGACCTTCATTTTTAAAAAATTATATTATATGTTAAATTGTTGATGAATAACTTTATCAAATTATAACTATAGGTTCTTTTCATATTTACCTGAAGCAGTATTTTCATCGACTAAGTTCGAATAACTCGCGGAGTTTTTCTTCTCTGAAATTGTTTAATATTATTAAATATGGAGGTTTACAAATGCATTTTTATTTTAAAGGAATTTGTGTTGAGTATATTTTTCTAATGGGATTCGCCTTTATTTTTTTCTTCGCTGGCTGTGAGCGCGGTGATGTGAGTGATACATCTCGGAGCATAGAGGGGAAACAAGCCCTGCACCGCTTCATGGTTATGGACCCGGGACATTTCCATGCAGCCCTGGTATTTAATCGTCCGGGTTATGAAGGGGTCTCGTCCGATGTAGGGATTTATGCTCCTATTGGTGATGATTTTGTTGACCACATGAGCAGGGTAGTTCCTTTCAATACTCGGAAGGAGAATCCTGCCTCCTGGAACTACCATATACGCCTTGGTCCTGACTATCAGGAACGCATGTTTGAGGAAAGATTCGGAGATGTGGTTGTTCTTTCTGGGCAAAATCAACTGAAGATCGATAGAATTTTGGCTTGCGTGCGCGCAGGTTTCAACGTGTTTTCAGACAAGCCCCTGGTCATCGATCCTGAGAAATTTAATACTTTGGAGTCAGCATTAAGTGAAGCCGAGAAGGCTGGGCTTATAGTCTTGGATTTTATGACTGAGCGATACGAAATCACATCTATTTTACAAAGGTTGATTGTAGCCGAGGAGTCCATTTTCGGAAAGATAACCAGCGGGACACCTGAAGACCCTGCTGTTATTAAGGAAAGTGTACACCATTTTTACAAACTCGTTGCAGGTCGTCCCAATAAAAGGCCATGGTGGTATTTTGATACCTCTGTTCAAGGAGAGGGTCTTGTAGATGTTACCACTCATTTGGTAGACCTGGCTTTCTGGATACTATATCCGGAGCGTCCTATCGACTACAAAAAGGATACGAAAGTGCTTTCCGCAAACCACTGGCCCACGCTCATTGATCCTCAACAGTTTGAAAAGGTAACCGGGTTTAGTGAATTCCCTCCGCAGTTCGAATTGAATAAACAGGGGAAATTTCCTTGTTACAGCAATGGAGAAATTGTCTTTCTTGTGGACGATGTCAATGTCAAGGTTAGTGTAGTGTGGAACTTCCAGGCACCAGAAGGTGGGGGAGACACTCACTACTCTATTATTAAAGGTACAAGGGCTAATGTTATTATACTTCAGGGAAAAGAACAGGGTTACAAGCCCGAACTTTATTTGGAACCCGCATCAGGTACTGACTTTCAGGCATTGGGAACAGCGCTTACTTCATTTATCAACAATCTTGCCAGCGGTGAATATCCTGGACTTACAGTCTCAAAAGAAGGAAAATACTGGAAAATTGAAATTCCAGATCGATACCGTGTAGGACACGAGGCTCACTTCGGACAGGTGACCGATGCATTCCTGGAGTATCTCGGAGGCAAACCCTTACCTCGATGGGAACAACCTAACATGCTTGCCAAATACTATGTTACTACTCGTGCACTTGAGATATGTAAGCAGGGAAATTAAAATCAACATACTGTTCCTTATTAACTGTCAGGTTATTAAATATGATAAAAGCCCTTTATGACCAACTTGTCGTAAAGGGCTTATTGCTTTCCGTTTCAATTTATAAAGTATTTCCCATATACTCCGAACAGTGCAATTTTTTAAAATTAATTTCTTTACACTATAATTGTATCTTTAAAGTGTGTTGATGACAACACCAGCTCAAAGGGCAAGCACACAACATACTTTTCTTGGTTAGTGCGAAAGTGATTATTTTTCAGTTTTGGCTGACCTTGGGAAAAAGACCCACACATTCGGATGCATGGTATAAAGCCTGTATTGTGTTCCGTCATGTACCAGGATACCGCTGGACTTATCACCTCCACTAACAATAGGGTTTTTCGGATATTTTTTCCAGTGAATCAGGTCATTAGAAACTGCAACATTAGTAGTCCAGTCGCTCCATGGCTGGTTAGAACAAGCATGGTAATTGCAGTAATACCTGCCTTTGTATTTTATAATCTGGTTCATCGCAACAGCTTCTTTGTCGTATTGTTCTGGTCCCCTAACAATTACGGGGTCGTTCTGAACGTTGGTCCAGATTTTAAGGTCTGTAGAGGTAGCCAACCAGATGCCACGGTCACTGCGTTCGTAAAAAAGGAACCATTTTTCATCTTCAATCCAGATTGTAGGGGTGCCGTAAGGGCCCGGGCTTAGTGATTCGCCGTTTGTGTAGCGGATATCAAGACTTCCATGGTCTTTCCAATGGATTCGGTCTTTGGAGGTCATCATATGGGCAATATCGTTTAGCCCTTCGGCAAACATGTAATAAGTATCGCCATGCTTGATAACGCACATATCCTCGACCCAGGATTCAGTAAATATGGGATTGTCGGGATAGCGGGTCCAGTTGAAACCATCTTGTGATGTCCCGTATCCCAGATACAATGTCCTTGATAGTTTTCTGTTATAACCTGTATACCAAATATGATATATGTCACCTTCCCGAAGAATGTATCCCCGCTCGCGGATGTTTCTATCCCATGTATCCGTACCAGTCCCTGCAAAGACCGGATTATTCTCATACGGAACAAAGTCCACCATTTCGGGAGGAAATTCTTCTAAGATAGTTTTGTCCACTTCCCTGCCGGGTGCCTCTTTTTTACTGCATCCCACTGCTGTGGCTAATAACGATATCATCAGAATATACAATGCCTTTTACATTCATAATTCTCCCATATTTATTGTAGATAATTAAACTGTATTTTTCATATGGATATTTTAATGAATTTTCATTTCAACCAAATGTGGGGGCGAACCCGTGTGTTCGCCCTCTTTATTTTCTTCCTTGCCCTTCGGGTCTGCGTCCTTGCCATTTGAATCTGCGGTTTATTATAATTGTTTTAATTTTTTTCTTTAGCCAAATGTAGGGGCGAACCCGTGTGTTCGCCCTCTTTGTTTTCCAACAACTAACATCTGCATTTAAGCCAATATGTTCGGAGTGACCATCCAGCGGATTGACCAACTGCCCGATTTCTCCGTTCCGAGACAGACAATACTGCCCATCTGAAATTCAACCACCTCCTTATCTGCATCTTGACATAGCAGAAGTGCGGCCAATTTACTTAGGTGGGGGAGATGACCCACTAATATAATGTCTTCGGTTCGATTAGCCAGGCGTTCCGCCCAGATAGATGGCTCGTCCAGAGGTTTTAGGCCTTCGGTTTCGCCGATTTCAATTGAAGAACTCAACTGCTCAGCCAGTACTTCGACTGTCTGTTTTGCCCTCGTCTTTCCACTATGAAAGATATCTTTCACACTGATATCGCCTTTTTGGGCAATAAAATCTGCCACTTTTTTAATATCTGACCATCCCTTTTCAGAGAGAGGCCTTTCCGGGTCTTCTTGTTCCGTTTTTGCCTGAGCATGCTGTACCAAATATACATTCATATATAGTACCTCACTTAATATATTCCTTTAATGCAACCAGCCTGTCAATTTTCATATCCTCCACCTTATAAACCACAAACATCCCACCTTCACCAAGTGTAGGGTTTTGCCAATCATATAGATAAACCTGTTTTTAAATTACCGTAGGGGCGAATGGCATTCGCCCTATTTATTATATTATTTTTTTTTGCCGACTTGTCCGCCGTCTTTTTGGAGGATCATTTTTCCAACCCCGCTTTTTTCAGCAGCGCCTTAAACCTCGGTTCATCAGGAATACGCCAGCTATCAATTGGAAAGACTCTAAACCAAGGGATAAACCTTTTCCAACTCTCGTTCCCAAACTCTGTTTGGGAACGAGAGTGGCTGAGAAACTCCGTTTCTCAAAAACTTCGATTAAACTAATATCTCATCTATTTTTATATAACTCTAAAATAAAGAAAGTATTTTAATCTTTACCCGCATTATTTTGGATTAGTCCTTAAATTATTAAATGAGCAATTAAAAAATTCATCATTCGTAAATCGTAAATCGTAAAGTTAATATGGAACAATAATACTATTTTATTCTTTCCCCCAGAATTCATCGGCTTCTTTTTCCATCTTTTCAAGTCTGTCATAGTAATCTGGAAACTCATTTAAATGTGCCAGGGCAATTTTACCAGTCATTATTGAATCATCATTTGTAACGTTAGTAACTTCATCATGTGTGCCATGTTCTAACTCCACATTTATACCTATCATAAACTGATTCACATCAAATTTATCCCATTTAATCCCCAATTTTTCGCCGATTTCTTTTGCTTCTTCTTCAGTAATATTTTTTTTAATTTCCATTTTTATAACTCCTGAATCTAATAATTAAATAAGTCTTAATTATGGTTGAAACTCCTTTTTATTATGACCTTGGTCATCTCATGTCAAAATATATTATTTCATAAAGTTCCTATCAATAAATCAATTTTTATTTAAAGGTATAAATAAATACTCCGATAATCAACTAAAAAATAAAATTAATTATAAATCATATCTCTCATATTAACAATAAAAAAGCCCTGGGGAATTCCCTTCTGGTCTTTATGTACATTAGATTGGATTCGAAATATAAACTTGTGTTTAACAATCTATAAATTTGTTAAAAAAATACAGACAGGGGGTCATTTAATTTTCTCTTTGATTAAATTTTACTTGCTTTTATATAGATTATTTATTACCTATTTTATATATAAACTTCTTTACTTACAATAGTATCCGTTTTATATCCCCAGAAGATACTGTTTGCTTTTTTGCAATTGACCAGTGCCATGTTAAATAACATATATTCTTTTTTGTAATTTTTATAAAAAAAGTTGACCGGAGTTAAGCACTTTTTTAATGAGAAAATAAAAAAGTTACTTAATTTTTATATTTGTATAATTTTCAAAAATATGTTAACGGACAGAACATTGCCTGCACACTGTGTTCTATCCCCACATAATAATCATTTGTGATTAAATATATTGTAGGGACAGGACATTGTCCTGTCCTTCTGTTCTTATTATTTCTCTATTTCAAGAAATGTCAGGAAAATATATATCGTTTATTATTTAACAAGGCACAGGTTAGGACCGAAAAAAGAAACTCAAGAACAAATGTAAGCAAAAGGGTGGGAAAGCCCGAATAGGATTGAATGAACGAAAGGAGTAATTTATGAATCGACGCAATTTTATAAAAACCGTTGGCTTGGGTACAGCATCGCTGGCAATACCCGGATACATGAGCGTCCCTCAACTGTTTGCAGGGGAAACACTCGAGAATAACCCCAACATCGTCTTTATCCTCGCGGACGACCTTGGCTGGAAGGACGTGGGTTATCATGGCAGTGATATCAAGACGCCCAACATCGATAGGCTCGCATCTGAGGGAACGAGGCTTGAACAGTTCTATGTTCAACCAGTCTGCTCGCCGACTCGTTCGAGCCTGATGACAGGAAGATATCCAATACGTTACGGATTGCAAGTAGGCGTAGTCCGACCATGGGCAAAACATGGGCTGCCTTTAGAAGAACGAACACTGGCGCAGGCACTCAGGGAAGTGGGCTACGTCACGGCTGTCCACGGCAAATGGCACCTCGGTCACCTGAGCTCTGAATACCTGCCTACTTCCAGGGGTTTTGTTCATCAGTATGGTCACTACAACGGTGCGCTCGATTACTTTACCCATATTCGCGATGGTGGGTTGGACTGGAACCGGGATGATAAACCGCTGCGTGAAGATGGCTACACGACCAACCTGATTGGCAGCGAGTCCGTGCGCCTCATCGAACAGCACGACGTCTCCAGACCACTGTTCCTGTACGTATCTTTCAACGCTCCGCACTCACCGTTTCAGGCACCGCAGCCGTACCTGGACATGTACGCACACATCAAAGTCAAAAATCGGCGCGCATATGCCGCTATGGTTACGTGCATGGACGATGCAATCGGGCGGATCATCGCGGCACTGGACAAACGCAGCATGAGGCGCAGCACCCTTATCATTTTCTGCTCAGACAACGGCGGTGCGGAAAGGGTAGCAAACAACAGCCCACTTCGGGGCAGTAAGGGCACACTCTACGAGGGTGGAGTGAGAGTTCCGGCAGTAGCCGTGTGGCATGGCGTTCTCAAGGCAGGCGCGGTAGTCAACGAGCCGCTCCACGTGGTGGACATGTACCCGACCCTGCTTAAACTTGCCGGCGCGCAACTCGAGCAGGTTCTGCCCATCGATGGTAAGGATGCCTGGTCCACTATAGCAAAGGGCGATTCATCGCCACATGATGAAATCCTCCTTAACTGCACGCCCTTCTCTGGGGCAATTCGTCGCGGCAGCTGGAAGTTAACCTGCAACGCCCATCTCAACGCCAACTACATCGGACCCAAACTCAGCGATAACAAATTTGAACTTTTCAACCTAACTGACGACCCTTACGAGAAAAACAACCTGGTCGAAAAACATCTACAAAAGTTTCAAGAACTCAAACAGCGGTTGGAAGTATACGCCAGGCAGGCTGTCAAACCAAATATGCCGCCGAACAAAATGCCGGAAGACTTCAAGGTGCCTGAAGTTTGGGGTCACCCGGATTGACGTCGCTGTTAAACTAAAAAAGGAGCGAACCCACTGGTTCGCCCCATGTTTTGACATTGTGGGATTTTATAGTGAGGTAAAAGTAATATGAAGAATAAAAAATTAATTTCAAGGAGGTCTACTCTAAAAGGAATTGGAGCAATTGGCGCTCTTACATTTCTGAATTCAAAAACAGTTCTTGGTAAAGATGAAACACGTACAAATTCTGACTTAATTTCTCATTCGAGTGATATTCGAAAAAAAATATTTCAAAAGGTTTTCCAGACACCGTTCATTGATACCCATGAACACTTGATTGAAGAAAAAGAACGGTTTATTGGTGCCTCTCACCCAAGAGTAAAAAGCGATGATTGGACTATACTTTTTAGTCATTACCTCAACTCCGATATGCTCACAGCAGGCATGCCAAAAGAGGATTATGACGAGTTCTTCTCGCCTGAAGTTGATCCCTTAGACAAGTGGGCTTTACTTGAACCTTATTGGCAGGCTGTCAAGAACACAGGATATGGACAAGCAGTCTGTATTACCTTGAGGGAACTTTATGGTGTTGAGGAACTTTCGGCAAAAACAATAAAAAAGGTACAATTGGGCTATGAAAGTGTTCGACGCCCTGACTTTTACAAACACATTTTACGCGACCTAACAAACATCGAATCATGTCAGGTGAATAGCTTGGAAGGGGCACCTTTTATGGAAACCGAGATGCCTGCACTCCTTATGCAGGATATAAGTATTGTTGGAATGTTTGCCGGTCCGGATTTCGAGCAATTCGGCGAACCCACAGGCATTAAAATTACTTCATTGTCTGACTGGCATAAGGTGATAGATTGGTGGTTCAATAAATACGGCAGATATGCTGTTGCAGTCAAATCACAGAATGCTTATAGTCGCGACATTAACTATGAGAAAGTACCAGGAGAAAAGGTAGAGGCAATATTCAAAAAAAGACTTGACAAGCAATCCCTCACCGCCGGGGAGAAAAAGTTGCTTGAAGACCACCTGTTTTGGTATGCGGTTGATATGGCAGCCGAATTCAACCTGCCTGTTAAATTACACACAGGATATTATGCTGGAGAGAATCGTATGCCACTATCGCGGCTTATCAATAATCCCGCCTCTGCAGCAGATTTATGTAATATCGCTCCAGAAACAAATTTTGTTTTTATGCACATCTGTTATCCATACTATGAAGAATTAATTTCAATCGCCAAACAATATACCAACGCTCATATCGACATGTGCTGGGCATGGATAATCAATCCCGTTGCTTCTAAAGACTTTTTGAAAAAATATCTTGTCACGGCACCGGCGAATAAAGTTTTAACATTTGGCGGTGATTATATTCCTGTAGAACCGGTTTTAGGGCATGCTGTTATAGCAAGACGAGGTATAGCTCTGACTTTATCGGAATTAGTGGAGGAAGGGTGGTTCAGTTTAGAGAATGCACTAAAAGTAATTGACCCCATAATGCATGGAAACGCTCGACGTATTTTTAATCTTCACGCAAAAGAGAAAGTATTAAAAAGGGTAAAATGGTAATAAAAGATAGGAATATATACACTCTATATAACCAAAATAAATGAGAACGAAATAAAATAATTATTCTTTATGTAATTTTGTGATAAAGTAATTTTTTAATAATAAAAGACATCCGTTGCTATTATTTATTAAATGACACGGCAAAAACTCTAAAATTTTTATTTTTAAGTCTTTATTCTGAAAAAAAATTCAATTGTAAAATATACATTTAGGTAGAGACATGCCATGGCATGTCTCTACTTTAATATATTGATTTACCTTAATTTCCAAACCCATGTAAGGACAACCCTCGGGTTGTCCTTGCTAAATTTTCATTTTTTACCCTGTAATCTTATAATAGAAAAAAAATAAGATTAACAGTTATGAATTAAATTACCTACATAAATAAATGTATTTAATATAGGGACAGAACACTGCTCTGTCCTTACAATGTAAAAAGCTTGAAATCAAATAAAAGAAAAGGAGAAGTAATATGGGAAAGCAAACAAGAAGGGAATTCCTTAAAAAAATCGGGATAACTGCAGCTTCGGAGAGAACGCTGTCGATATTGCCGGGCATTGCAAGTATAAGCCAGATAATGTGTGCGAAAAGAAAAATGCCGAATGTCCTTCTTATAATGACTGACGACCAGGGCTGGGGTGACATACGGTCGCATGGTAACGACGAAATTGACACACCGGTGATGGATGAACTCGCCGCTGACGGTAGTCGCTTTGACCGCTTCTTCGTCAGTTCCGTGTGCGCTCCTACACGTGCAAGTCTGCTGACCGGACGCTATTACTTGCGCACCGGTACGCACGGAGTGACCCGCGGATATGAGAACATGCGTAGCGAGGAGGTCACAATCTCAGAGATTCTTAAAGCCGCTGGATATGCAACGGGCTGCTTCGGCAAATGGCATAATGGTGCTTATTACCCCTACCATCCAAATGCGCGGGGTTTCGATGAATTTCTCGGTTTCTGTTGCGGGCATTGGAATAATTATTTTGATACCCAACTGGACCACAACGGCACAATGGTCAGAACCAGGGGTTATATCACCGATGTATTGACCGATGCGGCTATCCAGTTCATCGAAAAAAACAGGGACACACAATTTTTCTGTTATGTGCCTTACAATGCTCCGCACTCGCCGTTTCAGGTACCTGACAGGTATTTCGACAAATACAAAGCACGTGGATTTGACGACAGACTCGCCTGCGTTTACGGGATGTGCGAGAACCTCGATGATAACATCGGTCGCATCATGAAACGCCTCGATGAGTTGAAATTGACCGAAAACACAATCGTATTATTCCTTACCGACAACGGACCGAACACCAATCGATACAACGGCGGCATGAAAGGACGGAAGGGAAGCGTCCACGAAGGCGGTGTCAGAGTGCCGCTTTTCATCCGCTGGCCCCGACGTATCAAACCTGGTTCGAATATTAAACATATATCAGCACATATAGACCTGCTGCCGACGATTGTTGACTTGTGCGGTGTCAGGATGCCAAAAACCTTCCCGCTCGATGGCATCAGTCTTGTGCCGTTGCTTAAAGGTGAAACTGAGAACTGGCAAGATCGTATGATATTCAACTTTAGATCCCCCCGGGAGCAGATGCCGACAGTCAACGGCTCGGTTCGCACGCAGCGATGGCGGGCTGTAAAAACCGGTAAACGCTGGGAACTTTACGACATGAGCGTCGACCCGGGTCAGAAGAACGATGTCTCGAAAAAGTATCCCGAAATCATGAAGAAGCTCAGCGCCGCTTACGAAGCAACTTCCAAAGATGTAACCAAGGCCGGTTTCGACCCTCTTCCTGCACACATTGGCAGTCCCCAGTACCCCGAAATAACACTCCGCGGTCATGAGGCTTTTCTGGAACCTCCTTCCGGGAAGGGGATCAGTTACGTTGGTCGTGCTGGTTGGGCAAACGACTGGGTCACTAACTGGACCAGCACCGATGCTTATCCCTGGTGGCCCCTCGAGGTAATCCAGCCAGCCCGCTTTGAAGTGACGCTGATGTATATCTGTTCAAAGGAGAACGTTGGTGTGAAGGTGCGAGTGGAGATAGGGGGAAAGAGTTTGGAGACCATTGTGAGTAAAGCACATGACCCCGCTCCCATTCCGAGCCCCGACCGTGTCCCTCGCGGGGAAGTTTATGAAAAAGTCTGGGAACCCCTCACCCTCGGCACCGTTGAACTTAGCAGGGGGCGAACGAAACTTATGGTTAAAGCTCTGGAAATTCCGGGAGATAAGGCAATCGACCTTAAGGCAGTGAAATTAAGACGAATTGATTAAAAAGCATATTAGAACGCATACCATCAACAAACTCTCCCTGATGAACATGAAGTAGGGGCGATGCATTCAACCATAGAGATTTCGAAAAATCTTCAGCATGGACAAATAAATACTTCTAACTGTATAAATCAAATTCGAAAAACACTTTAAATATTAAAATATGATACGGCAAAAAGTGTAAATTTTTTTTTAAATCTTTAGTTCTAAAATAGAATATAATTTTAGATTAAATGAATATGAATATTTTAATTATCTGGTTCGATAAATCGAACCCCTACGAATGTTATCATTATAATTGTAGGGGCTTGATTTATCAAGCCCTTTATATTAATTTTTGTTAAATCTGCATTTACATAATTAATCCAGAAAATAGAAAATATTTTTATGTTTCGTGGTGCTCCAAAGGAGCATGAATGTTTATTCTGAAAAAAATTCAATTGTAAAATATATATTTAGGTAGAGACATGCCATGGCATGTCTCTACTTTAATATATTCATTTACTTTAATTCCCACTACTATGTAGGGACAACCCTCGGGTTGTCCCTGTTAAATTTTCATTTTTTGCCATATCATCCTGATAATGAATCAAACTAATCAACATCCAAAACTAGTGTCATGTCAAGTATGAATTGATGCTGTGTGCCTGTCCTTCGGGTTGGTCTTATGACCAACACACATTTTCTAAAAAAATAGAAACTCCATCTTTTTAAATCCCCCTTATCAAAGGGGGAACTAAAGGGGGTTGTAAAATAATTAAATTTCTTTTATTATACTATCTTCTCTGTTGGTGACAACACCAACAAAAAACTATAATT
>JAUWXV010000055.1 GCA_030616165.1 bacterium
GGCCGAATATTTTATTTATTTTAGCCGATGATTTGGGTTATGGTGACCTTGGTTGTTATGGCCAGAAAAGAATCAAGACTCCCAACATAGACAAACTATCGGTTGAGGGGATGCTTTTCACCGATTGCTATGCTGGCAGTACAGTTTGCGCCCCCTCACGCTGCTGTCTTATGACTGGACTTCATACCGGACATGCCAGGATACGTGGGAACGCACGGCTGCCAATTCTTCCTGAAGATGTTACTGTAGCCGAGGTTCTAAAGGATGCAGGATACACAACAGGTATTGTCGGTAAATGGGGATTAGGAGAACCAGAGTCAATTGGCATTCCAAATAAAAAAGGATTTGATTACTGGTTTGGCTATTTGAATCAGAGACACGCTCATAACTATTACCCAAGTATACTCTGGCAGAATACGGAACTATACTTTCCCGAAATTGGCGAGTATTCACATGACCTGTTTACTCAGGAAGGATTAAATTTTATTAAAAATAATAAGGATAATCCATTTTTCCTCTATCTTGCATATACTATACCCCATGCAAATAACGAATTAGGCAGAGCAAAAGGTAATGGTATGGAGGTTCCAAGTGATGAGCCATATTCAAACGAATCCTGGCCTCAGGTAGAAAAGAATACCGCAGCAATGGTCACAAGAATGGATAACGATATTGGAAAAATAATGAAACTTTTGAAGGAACTCGGGTTGGATGAAAACACAATTGTGTTTTTCAGCAGTGATAACGGCCCTCATCAGGAGGGTGGACACGACCATAATTTTTTTGATAGTAATGGACCGCTGAGGGGCTATAAACGTGACCTATACGATGGTGGTATCCGTGTACCAATGATTGTACGCTGGCCAGGGCATATTAAAGCCGGGGCTGTTAGCGAGCAGGTATGGGCGTTCTGGGATTTTCCACATACTGCCGCTGAAATTGCCGGAAAAAAAATGCCGACCGGGTTAGACGGGATTTCTGTACTTCCTGCACTTCTTGGAAATAAGCAAAATGACCATGAATATCTATACTGGGAATTTCATGAACGCGGTCTCACTCAGGCTGTTCGTATGGGAAATTGGAAGGGAGTGCGTCCTGGATTAAATAAGCCAATCGAACTTTACGACCTCAAAACAGATATAGGAGAGAAAAACAACATCGCCGAAAAGCACTTAGATATAGTGAGAAGAATTGAAGAAATTCTTAAAAATGCCCGCACTGATTCAAAGGAGTTTCCGATAAGAGTGAGAAAATGAACATTATGTTAATATTACTGTATGATGTTGAGGGCGAAGGTGAAGAACACCTTCGCCAGTGGAAATTGGAATGACTATCAGTCTCTGAATTATCCCCTGACTAAAGTCAGGGGTTAATGATTATTGAAATGGTTTAAATCTTAAATCAACGTTTTCATCCCCCTGACTAAAGTCAGGGGTTAATTTAACACAAAGGAGGATAATTATGCCACAAAAAATGAAACGGCGGGAATTTATGGGATTAATGGGTGCAGGGATGGCGGCGATGACACTGCACGGATGTATCTCTAAAGAGAAGATTGCAAAAGAAAGACCGAATATTCTCTGGATAAGCTGCGAAGATATAAGCCCAGACCTCGGTTGTTATGGTAATACGGATGTATCTACGCCTAATATTGATAAACTTGCCAGTCAGGGAGTACGATATTCGAACGTGTTTACAGTAGCACCTGTGTGTTCACCTAACCGCTCCGGGATGATAACCTGTATGTATGCCACAACAATAGGTTCTATGCATATGCGTACCAAGCCGAGTCTTCCCAAATATAATCCTCCAGGCATTAGTTACGAAACTGTTCCTCCTCCCTATGTAAAGTGTTTTACAGAATATCTCCGTGCTGAGGGATATTATTGTACAAACAGAGTCAAGACAGATTACCAGTTTACTTCTCCCATTACTGCCTGGGATAGAAATAGTAGAAATCATGGTGATTGGAATGGAAGAGCAGAGGGACAGCCGTTTTTCTGTGTAATTAATTACGAAGAAACACATGAATCCAGAATTCGTATTCCACTTGACAAGGATCCTATTATAAATCCGGACAGCGTGACGCTTCCACCTTATTACCCTGATACTCCCATTGTTCGCAGGGATTGGGCACGGTATCTTGATAATATCGAAACATTAGATAAACGGGTTGGCGAAACTCTTGAACGGCTGGATAATGACGGACTTTCAGAAAATACTATTGTTTTTTTCTGGAGCGACCACGGACGCGGCTTACCACGCGCAAAACGATTGTTATACGATGCAGGGACTCATGTTCCTTTGATTGTTCGCTGGCCTGTTGTGATTGAACCGGGTACTGTACGTGATGATATGATAAGTTCCATAGACTTTGGAGCTACGGTTCTTTCGATTGCCGGCGTTGAGGTCCCATCTTATATGCAGGGACATGCCTTCTTAGGAGAACAAAGGGGTAACCCCCGCGAATATGTTTTTTCACAACGTGACCGCATGGATGAAAAATATGACATGATTCGTGCGGTACGTGACAAAAGATTTAGATACATACGCAACTTTCAGCCTGAAAAACCCTATGCACCGCCTATGGAATACGCCGACATGATGCCTACATTACAAGAGATGCGAAGACTTTCAGCAGAAGGTAAGCTCAAGGGAGCTCAGAAACTTTTTTTACAAAAAACAAAGCCAAACGAAGAATTATATGACACAACAGTTGACCGGCACGAAATCAACAATCTCGCTGATAATCCAAAGTATAAAGATGTACTCGAACGGATGAGAAAAGTTCTTGACAATTGGATGGAAGAGACAAATGACCTTGGCCGTATTCCGGAGAAAGAACACATGGAAAATACGTGGCCCGGCGGTGTTCAGCCGAAGACTGCCGCACTAACAATAAATCCTAATGGGGGAACATTTGATGGTTCTGTTACTGTTAAAATAACCTGCCCAACTGAAGGTGCATCGATTGCCTATACCACTGAAGAGGGCGAGGATTCCCATTGGCTTATTTATACGAAGGAAATTAAACTGACAGAGAGCACCAGACTTAAGGTACGGGCTATACGTATTGGTTATGCAGAAAGTCCCGAAGTTCAGGCTGATTTTGTAATCGAATAGTTAAGATAATACACATAAATTGATAATAGTTCAACAAGCTTTGCTAACCTGACTTATTCACAAATCTTGTTTTTGTCATTATGAAACAATAACTGTCATTCCGATCCTGAAACATATTCAGGAACTTTGGAATCTATCTTCAGGTTTCATATTAGATCCTGAAACAATACTGAATCAAGTTCAGCACAGGGTTCAGGATGACAATAGTAGCGGCACTCAACATTTTTTCAAAGGTAATTCTATAGTAGTTTTTATAATATCAATAATTTGCCTAATAAAATAAAGAATTTTATGAATTATTTAGGCTAAAAGGATTTTTTAATATGAATGTTAATCAAAAAATTACAAATCAGGGAGAAAGGTATAATCGTAGGAATTTTCTAAAGAAAACAGCATTGACTGCAATAGCAGCCCCGTGGATTATGCGATTTCCTAACATCTATGCCAAATCAAATGAAAAAAGAAATATCATTTTTATTTTGAGTGACGACCATCGTTATGATGCGATGAGTTGTTTGAATCATCCAATTGCACAAACACCAAATATGGACCGTCTATTAAAGGATGGAATCCACTTTAAAAACGCATTTGTAACAACGTCACTTTGTTCGCCAAGCAGGGCTTCCATACTGACCGGTCTTTATGCTCATAAACATGGAGTCCTCAATAACAGAACCCTTATTCCGAAGGGTACCCTTACCTTTCCAGTCGAATTGTCCAGGGCAGGATATAGAACCGGGTTTGTCGGGAAATGGCATATGGGGGGTTCAAACGATAATCCAAGACCAGGATTTGACCGATGGGTTTCTTTGCGAGGACAGGGGCAGTGGTTTAATCCTTTATTCAATATAGATGGAATCCGTCAGAAGCCAGATGGATATGTTTCTGATTTAATTACCGAGTTCTCGCTGGATTTTGTGAAGAAAAATAAAGACCGTCCTTTTTTCCTCTATATGTCACATAAGGCAGTGCACGAAGATTTCACTCCTGCGCCCCGTCATAAAGATGAATTTAAACATGTAACTATGCCCCGTCCTATAACATTTCCGGATACTGATGAAAACTATCAGGATAAGCCTGATTGGGTGAGAAGACAAAGGAAAAGCTGCCATGGAATTGACGGATTATCGTATACCCATAATATTGACTTTGACGGCTTTAACAGAAGATATGCTCAATGTCTTTTAGGATTGGATGAGAGTATCGGTGCATTGACCGATTTACTGGATAAGGAGGGATTATTAGAAGATACATTTATCATATATATGGGTGATAATGGTTTTCAGTTTGGTGAACACGGTCTCATTGATAAGAGGGTTATGTATGAGGAGTCAATTCGTGTTCCGTTTTTTGTACACTGTCCGTCATTGACAAGTGGAGGGCGCGTTGTAGAAAAAATAGTCCTCAATATCGATATCGCTCCCACTCTTATAGATGCTGCTGATGTTCCTGTTCCTTCATCAGTACATGGACATTCTTTCTTACCATTAATCAAGGGCAGTGGAGTAGATTGGCGAAAAGATTTCTTATATGAATATTTCTGGGAGCGAGCATATCCGATGACCCCAACGATTCGAGGCCTGCGTACAGAAAAATATAGTTACATCAAGTCCTACGGCACATGGGATAAATATGAATTATATGATATTGAAAACGACCCTTATCAGACTAAAAATCTATTGGGTGATGTTTTTCCTCCAAAAAGCGGCGGGACGCCAGAAGGCAATATCAGTGACCCCGAATTGAAAAAACTTGTGAATGGTTTTGAAGAAAGAATGAGTCAAATTATCGAGGAAACTGGCGGGAATCTTAAGCCTCAATGGTGAGAAATGTAGAAGTCTTCACGCGCTCAATTGAAATTGGGCAGCATAAATGTCGCTCTCCCGACAGGATTACGTAAACCTGCTTAATCATAATGTTCATATCATTTGTCGAGTCATCTTAAAAAGATGGTTGGCTTCACTGCAGAATGTCCGCTCTTGCGGAGGTATCTTCCCAAGACGGGAAATAAACTTTATACTTATTCCTCATCCCGAAGTTTTAGGATGAGGAATAAGTTGAAGTTTTGCGGGGCACCTTTTTTTCAAAAGAGGTGTGAATTATGTCAGTTTATCAACATTCTCTGCGACCTTCTGAACAGCCTCTATAATATCGTCCATATCTTTTTTGGTGCCGAGGAATCCCATTTTCCCGCGCAAGGAAAGCCTTTCTTTTTCTATTCTGTTGACAACCAGTGATTGTAAGGATTCTCTGTATTTTCTAAGTCGGGCTTTGGAGAACGATGATTGAAATGGACGTGAATTAAGATGTTCTTCTACCATTGCTTCCTTATGCATCCCTTCTCCATACGGTGGTCTGATTTGTCCCCCTGAAATGATTGGAAAACCTTCTGCTCGAACTGCCTCTGCAAACTTTGATGCAGGAACATTTTTAAAATATTCTTTATTATAATCTAATCTAAGACTAATATGTGTGATTTTTGTATTTTCGGAGTATGTCTTTGCTTTTTTAATACCTGGAATTTCTGTTAATTTTTCCTCTATATATTGTCCATTTCTTGTACGAGTCTCGTGCTGTTTTACAAAATGTTCAAACTGTGATAAAAGAACGGCAGCCTGAAATGCGCTCGCTCGATAATTAGAGCCAGGATAAGGAGAACCTCTTAATTTTCTTTGAGGGTCCCTTCCGTTATTTATGAATGCCCCACATCTGCGCATAAGTTCCTCATCACTTCCGATTAAAGTACCTCCTTCACCACAAATAAGAGGTTTCCCAGCCTGATGGCTGAAACAGCCTGTGGCACCGAATGTGCCGACTTTTTTGCCGTCCACTTCCGCTAAATGTGATTGGCAGGCATCTTCAACAACAGGAATATTGTATTTGTTTGCTATGGACATAATTTTTACTATATCACACGGGAATCCACCCAGATGAACAGGGATAATTGCTTTTGTGTCTTCTGTTATAGCCTCTTCAACAAGGTCAGGGTCTATTAAACCGGTTTCGGGGTCAATATTGACAAATATGGGTAATGCATGTATATCGAAAATAACATTAATAGTTGCGATAAACGTGCTTGTTGTTGTAATAACTTCATCACCGGGACCTACGTCGAGTACCTGCAGAGAAGTAAAAAGAGCGTTAGTCCCTGCATTTGTCATAAAAGCGTATGGTACATTATTGGCTTTTGCCCATTTTTCTTCATACTGAACGGTAAGCTCTGATGGAGTCTTGTTATATTCTGACCACCTGCCGCCTTTAAGAACATCAATAAGGGCTTTCTCATCAGTTTCATCGTAAATTGGCCAGGAAGGAGGAGTGTAGCGTTTTTCGCGAACTGGTTTTCCACCAAGTATTGCAAGGGCAGATGATTTTTTAACGATATTCCCATAAAGAGAACTTGACACACCAGCGGTTAAGGCAGCCCCGGCTAACCCTGCTGAAGTTTTCTTTATGAATGAGCGACGTGTTAATGGATATTTTTTCATAAAAAACCTCATGATTATAAATTTCAAATGTCGATAATTGATTGATAAACTTAGTAATAAAAGTGACTTTTTCAGTAATATTTAAATTTCCTATAAAAAAAGTTTAAAAATACATAAATAATAAAAAAAACTTAAATAGGAAAACTCCTTGTTTTAATATATAAGAATTAAAAAATTAAGCAAGGAAATTTTTCGATGTTCGATGTCTAACACAGGTATATTGTATTCACTTTTAGGATTAAGTAAATAAATAAAATAGTCAAGTATGATGATTCAGTATAAAGTTTATCGTAAAAGTTCATAAAGTTTTTACAGATTAATCAAAATTGATATATTTAAATATTTACCATATACAAGACCGTATCGAAGATTTTTAGATTGATTATTTTTTAACATTGTATCTGAAACTGAACAAAGTTTATTTCGATTGATTCTAAAATACTACGTTACTGTATTCCTATGGAATATCAAATGATTTTTCATTCAAGTTTTTTCCACCCAAATGGGACTGGACCATGCTAATTGACCATTAGCCTGTATCACCCGAATATAATACCAATCAATACTTCCTGAGAGTTGTTTATCAATAATATTAAATTCGGTTTTAAAATGTTCTGAAAATACAAGAGGATGAATCAAAAGGGATTCATCCGGGAAAGGGCCGGTAAAAAAAATGTCATTCTTTTCTTCAAATTCTTTTAACAATTTATTAATTACCATTTTAGTTGGTTTATTAATGGTTAAGGATAATTTGGTTTCTGGAGTTCCTGAGATATTGAGTACAACGGCATTTGTTGGTTTCTCTGCAAATGCCTGCTGACGGGAAGTATAGGATTTAATGAGACAAGTATTTTTTGTTTGTTCTTTTATCAGGTTCCTGCGTGATTCTGAGAGAGGACCGGATTGAAAACAAGGTTGAATGTCGTTTATTTCGCCATTAGATATCTCTACTTTAATTTCCCAGTCGCATATACGGGACATATTTAAATCTGCCCATGGACCCCAGCCGAATTCGATTCGAAGTAACATTTGTTTATTCCAACTGTAGCGGGAGAGCTTTCTATCCATTGGAAAGTCTCTATATATGAGTTGATTATTTTTGATTACCTCGACTCGTTCTATTTTATCCCAGCCTGAAACTCTAATATACATATCTCTTTCAGTTGAAAAAGGAATTTCTTCACCCATAAAATGACCGTTAAGTTTAAAATTCAGGTTGATTCTATCACCTGTAACACCATATGTTCGCCGTTTTCTGACTGCATTTAGGATAGATTCCCGCGATAAATCTTCTGCTATCACTGCAGCAAGACCTTCCCCGTATGCACCAGGATATCCAAGATGGTCATCTGTGTTGGCTATCACTCCGATGCGGTGTCCCGAAACTAAGGCGTACTGCATTGTGTTCTTTGTCAAGCATCCGCCCATAGAATGTCTGATATATTGGTAGGGAGCATCGTCTCTTTCTGCGTTTCCGTGCTCCGAATAAATTTCAAGAACTGGAGACACCTCCGAATCTAAAAAGTCAAAATTTGCACCTCGATGCCCCGTGCGATATCCGGGGTGATGTGGGATAAGAAGAGCACCCTCCTTTCTGGCAAATTTTTGAAGAGATTTTATATCATTAAAAATAATTAAAGGTGCATAATCATAAGGAAAAATAATAAAGTAATCACCGTAGTAACTTGAGTGCCACTCATAAGCAGGGAAGGTAATAAATTCTCCTGTTTTGTTATAATCTGCACAAATCTTTTGTACTTCATTCCAGCGATTTTTTGTTTCTTCGAATCCATTGACCCATTTCAGGTGTTTATCTCCTTGCATTTGAGGCATATCGTGCCACTGGGAGTGGGGAGTAAAGGCAAAAAAATCTAAATGACTTTTAGCAATCTCGAATGTCCGCTTCAAGGAACCTTTTGCATAACCAACACTATTATGATTATGAATGTCCCCCCAGAAAATGTTGAATTTTTCTGATGTAGATTCATTTTTGGAAATCTTTTTAGAATATGTAATTTTTTTATTTGTCAATTTAGAAGCCAAAAAACAAAAAAAAGATTTTTTTAACCACATTCTTCGGCTAATATGTTTATTCATCTTTTTCTCCCCAAATTATAAATTTTATGATATTTTCAATTTGCTTCTTAAAAAATAATATAAAAATATAACTTAAAAGTGAAAGTGTTATTTTTATTATTGTTTTTGAACATTATTATTTTTAAATTGTATATGTTAAATAATAAATTAAATATTTTTTATCAGAATTAGTTTAAGCTGTTTATTTTTGTGAATCTTTAAAAAAATTCTTGAACATAATTTTATTAGAAAATCTTAAAATGAAAAAGATAATATTCGTGATTATTATTTTGCTTTTAAGCGTTCATTTTTCCTTATTTTCTGAAGAGCTTATTAAGAAGGAATATGGTTCGCCTGGAACCTACGAGTTAAGTCCGATTATAGGGGCGTTTGTTTTTGAAGATAGAACTTACGACAATTCATTTATGCTTGGTGTTAAATCGTTAATCAACATTACAAAAAAATATGCCTTAGAAGGAGAAGTCGGGTTTTCTCCTACTTCGTTCAATTATCAAATACATGGAAGTCCTTTAAATAAGGAAGACCTTAAAATATATAATTACTGCTGCAATTTTATTTACAAATATCCTTTATCTCAATCAATATATTCATACGGGACATTTGGAGTTGGAGGTGTATCATTCGTTCCAGAAACAGCAAATTCGAATACGGACATTTATTTTAACTTTGGAGGGGGGATAAAAATTTCATTTGGGAAAAATAAGGCTTTTAGACTTGATATACGTCAGTATGCTCCATCTTTAGATGTAAGACTTTTTTCACCAAGAAGTGGTTTCCCTTATATTTCACCCGATACCTCACCTAAAGCAAAAGTTCAAAAAATACTACAATTTAGTGTTGGAATTATTTTCTCATTTGAATAATTAACAAAACATTTTCGACTTTTTAAATTTATAACTTAATATGTTTTCAAAAACATAAAAAATATATGGGGCAGTAGCTCAGATTGGGAGAGCGCATCCCTCGCACGGATGAGGTCGGCGGTTCGATCCCGCTCTGCTCCACGAATTATATATATTATGCTAATTTAATTTTTTTTAGTTTTGTCAATATCAAAACAATTAATCTTAAATAATAAAAAAAAATTATAACTAATTAAAAATTTGTTTAGTTTTATAAGTTATGAGTTTATCTGAATTGTTTGAAAATGGGTTTCCTTTATTCAAGGACTTTAAATAATTTTTTTTATATTATATTTTTTTCTTATTATAGTTTAATTATTCTACCTTCGAAAAGTTCCCTCTGAAACAATGGTGTTCTTTTAAGTATTTACTTAATTATATATGACCAAATAAAAATATTATGTAAACTAAATTATAATATAATAAATAATCCGAGAGAAGCCAAATATTTTTTCTTTATTTAAAACCCCTGAAGCGTCAAGCGTAAGGAGGTTATACATTTTCTGTTCATTTATCAAGATTCTTAATTCCAGCCGGAATCCATATATATAATTCCCTATTCACCATATTAGACATAAAAAGTGCTTTCAAAATAAGAATCAAGGGACAGGTGTCTCCAGTTATCTTATTTTGTGGGAAAAACATCTTAATCAGAAAGAAACAGACAATATTAATTGAAATAGTAAGAAAAAATATTGCACTTAACGAAAAAATTGTTAGTTTCCATTTAAAATATAACCGAAACTCATACCAAATTCATATTTAATTTTAATATTGGGAATGTTGGTTAAATATATTCAAATACGATTTTAGAACATTACAAAATATATATGAAGGTGAAAGAAAATGAATATTAAGAACTTATACCATACCTTGACAATCCTTCCTTTGCTTTACTTTTTTATTGGATTTTACTGTGACAGAAAAGATGATATAAAAAATATCCAACTTGTCGATTATCAACCACAACCAATGCTTGTAACAAAGGAAACATATGTTCCAAAAGCAAGATATCCTGCAATAGATGTCCATAATCATTTACGCCATATTGTAGAATCAGGAGAAGATATATCTAAAATTGTAAGCATCATGGATGAATGTAATGTCAAGGCAGTTGTAGATTTAGACGGTGGATTCGGAGAGAATCTTGATAAACATTTAAGAGTACTAAAAGAACCTTATCCTGACAGGTTTATTATTTATGCAAGAATCGACTGGAGTAGAATTAACGAACCGGATTTCTCCGAATATGCAGTGAACCAGCTTGAAGAAGCAGTTAGAAAAGGTGCACAGGGATTAAAAATTTCGAAGAGTCTTGGTCTTGGAGTCGAGGAAGCAGACGGCAGATATCTGAGAGTTGATTCACCCAAGTTAGACCCGATTTGGGAAAAATGCGGTGAACTTGGTATTCCCGTGGAGATACATACTTCTGACCCGGCTGCATTTTTTACTCCTCTTGACAAGCATAATGAATGGTTGAGCATTCTTGTGAAATATCTTAACTGGATGTTTAACAAACCGGAATTTTACTCCCGTGAGGAGCTTCACAAACAGAGAAATAATGTTATTGCAAAGCATAAAAACACAATCTTCAGCGGCGCACACATGGGAAATAATCCTGAAAATTTGCAACAGTTAGGAGAATGGCTGGACAAATATCCCAACTTTTATGTAAATATAGATGCGCGCCTTGCCGAGCTTGGAAGGCAGCCTTATACTGCAAGGAAATTTATTATAAAATATCAGGACAGAGTGATGTTCGGAACAGACGGATACTTCGATACTCCGATAAATGCGGAAATGTACCGTACTCACTGGCGATTCCTTGAAACTGATGATGAATATATGGATATTTCAAAAAGCCATACTGTGACTCCGGATTGGAGAGTTTATGGTCTTTATCTCCCTGATGAAGTCTTGAATAAATTATATTACCTCAATGCTAAAAAGATGATTCCGGGTATTAAATAAGCATTTTCATTTAAAATATAACCGAAACTCATACCAAATTCATATTTAATTTTAATATGGGGAATATTAGATAAAATCTATATCTTAATATTTGGTTTAAAGTGTCCAAAATGTTCTGAAGACATACAGGAAGGAAAAATAGTAGATAAGGTTACATTCGGTTCACCGACAAATGAAACTCAAAGTGTTACATATAAAATAAATAATAATATATATAGAAATAACAATTCCGGAGTTTGAAGTTTACAGCTTAGCTACCATTTTTCTTAATCAGTAAACGCCTGGCTGAGAGCTGTCTCGAAATTATTATTTATGATTTTATACAAGGAGAAAAAAAAATGAAATATTACCACAAAAGAATCTTTAATTATAAATTAATTTTAATTATTACCCTACTCTTCTTATTTTCAAGAGGCTTTGCTGCTGAAAGTTCTACAATTAAAATTCTGTTTCCGAGGGCTTTTTCAGTAGCTACGGACGATATGGGCTGGAACGAGGGTGGTTCTCTTGGAAACTCAGGAGGTCCCTGGAGGGTCGGATTCAGGAGACATTTTGATGTGCGTGATTATAAACCGTTAGTGGAAATAGGAAAAGCTGTCGGAATGAGATTTCAGGGGGCTTTTATTTTAGCGGAAATGGATAGACTAAATGTCTGTACAAAGTATCCTACTACTACATTGGATGGGAAAAACTGGGACAATTCGGCGAATGTGGGTCCAACGCAGTTTGAGGTGATGAATTATGTTAAAGATAATGCAGCATATCTGGAGTTTGGTATTCACGGCGTCGGTCATGAAAACTGGGATAACGGGAAACGGACCCGGGCAGAATGGTATGATATTGAAAATGATAAGCCCCGTTCTATAGAAGATAATTTGGAACATATGAAATGTTTTAAGGAAATTATGGCTCAGTATGGCTGGACACCGGAAAACGGACATTCTTTTCCGGAGAGTTTTGTTCCCTGCTGTTTTGCTTATTATTGGAATCCCGATGGAGAATACAGTACAGGTAAATTGATGCATGAAAATGGAGTAAAATATGTAAATACAGTATATAGTTATATAACCGAACTCAATCCGCCGTTTGAAATCGGCGGTGGTTTTGACCATGGCGTACTTGTCCTCGACAGACACAGTTTTGGTAATCCATGGAATGAACCTGCTGCTTTGCCAACGAAGCCTGTTGAAGAATATGATACGGATTTTATTGAAGCTCATTGGGCAAACTGGCTTGCTACGGATGATGAACAGCAGCCAAGATTAAATCAACAGTGGATAAGATTTTTCAAGAAAATTCAGGCTCATCCGGAGCATTATCTGGCAAAAAATACCGAACAGCTTAACTCTCAGTGGCTTTATAATCGCTATACAACTGTAACAGAAAAGACAGAAGGTAAAGTAACGATCGATAACAGAAATATGCCTGAAGAATCTTATAAGTATGATTTATTGGGGAATATGGTTCTTGTTGTCAAATTAGAGGAAGGTTGGCATGTTTCGGAAGCTAATTTAAACAGAAAACCAGTATCGGCATATTTTGAAGATGAAGGATATGGATTTATATATCTTCCTCCGTTAAAAAAAGAAGTTTATCAATTGGAATATAAAATTGGCAAAAATTTAATGCCGCAATTTATTAACAATACCGGAACATATAATGTCTATGATGTTGAAATTACAGAGCAGGAAATGAAATTTGACCTGAAAATGTACGGAACACAGGTTGTCAAAGTAAAGTGTCCCAAACCGGTTTCGGTCAGCTCGTCCAACCGGTATCTTAACATTCTTACTCAGGAGTATAATTCAGAAAACAAAATGCTTCTTCTTGAAATATATGGACGCGATATGCAGGGAGAGGAAGGAGAGATATTAATAAAATTTTAGTAAAACATTAGTAAGATATAAATAAAAAATTGAAAAAGGAAATTTTAAAATGAAAATTAATAGAAGAAATTTTCTTAAGGCTGGAGGCGCAGCAGCGTTAATGGGAGGTTTAAATATAAAATCAACTTACGGATATAATCTTTCTGCAGCAGATATACCATCACATAGATGGGACGGGTATGATTTTGGACCGGGTCCAAAGGTAACAGACCGCCTGAATCAAGGTTCTTTTGGTATCGAGCAGGATCAGGGATGGAGAACTATTGAAAGTACTTCACCTTCAGATAAACCGGTTAAGAATTTTGGTCTTGGCTTGGTAGCTTATACCTGGGAAGAAAATGGACCGTCATTGGCAGCAAGAAAAGGTGAGGAAACCCTTGAACAACATGTCGAAAAATTAGCAAGTCTGCCATTTGTGGATATTTTGTATATACGCTGTGATTGGCGCAATGTTCAAAAAAAGCCGGGTTCACTTGATTTAGACCCGATTTGGAAGCTTACTTTTGATGCTGCAAGGAGTTACAATCTTAGAGTAGGGTTACGTGTGCAGCTTTCAAGTCCGAATTTTCAACCGAAGCAGTTTGCGCTGCCTGATTTTGTTAAAGAAAAGGTTCCTATGGTAAATATTGGTAAGAGAAGAGGCAGAAATCAAAACTTTGATTACTATGAACCAAGATATGATCATCCTGAATTTCAAAAAGCATTTAAGGAATTGAATGAGCTGCTTGCTGTGGAGTTTGATGACAATACTTTAATGGAATTTATGGATTTAATGATGTATGGATTCTGGGGTGAAGGACATACTAACGACTGCCGGAATCCGTTTCCTGATTATCTTACTGCGGAAAAAACTTTTGTTGAAATGACTCAACTTCAACTTGATGCTTGGAAAAAAGTTCCTCTTGCCGTGAACACACAGCCGGATATAAGTAATACAGGTAACCGGCAAGTGATCGATATGTCTGTTCGTGCCGGATGCTGGCTGCGGTCGGATAGTATTATAAATGATGAACCAATACAAATAGAACGCCTTTCAAATCGTCCTCCATGGCTCGCTGTTATTATGGAGCAGGGCGGGAACAGGCATTACAGAATTGATAATATACAAACTGATGGAGCCGATGTGAATTATAAGGAAAAATCCATGCTTCATGTGCTCGATCTTGGTGCAAATTATTGGTCATTGTGGACTGAAGCGGACAATCTTCGCAAATATCACGAAATATATCCTAACGGATTTAATACCCTTCAAAGAAGGATGGGATACAGAGTCCGCCCGTCCTGGGTTTGGCAGAGAAAACGCTACGGAACAAGCGAGTTAGTTGTAGCATTTGCCAATGACGGGGTAGCCGGTGTTCCGGGTATTCTCAGAGTCTACCTTGAAAGTCTTGACAGAAAATTCAGGATTGGAGGAAGTCTCGATCCGGGGCATCCTTACGGCGGCAGATTGAGGCAGGCTTCTTTTATTTTGCCGAAAGATATAGAGGGTAAAAAAATGAAAATATTTGCTGAAATTGAAACTAATGGAATTCGGCGCCCGGTTCAATGGGCTTGTGCGCAGCCTCTCAATCCAGACGGGTCTTTTAACATACAGTTGAGGACCTATGACGAAAGAGGCTGGCGAAAAGGGATTTAATTTTTAAACTCTTATTAAAAATTTAGAGTCTATTTGAAAAAGAAATATGGTCAACTAAAATTAACTTTTAAAAAAAGGGAATAAAAAGATGAAAAAGAAAATAATTATTAAATGTATTTTAATTTTTGTGTTGGCTGGGGCTGTTTGCTTTATTTTTAATTGTGGAGAGAAAAAGGAAGAATATTATCAGGGAATAACAGCATACGGCAGAGGAAATGCAGTAAAAAGTTACAATATTAAAATAGACGACGTCAAAAGTATTGAAAATCCAGGACTGGTGCTTCTTGCAAAATGCAGTGATTTTGATGGTAAAGCATATGTTAATATCAACGGTAACAGATACGATATACCACAAATTATATGTGATCTCAATGTAAAAATAGTTATACCCTTAGATTCTGAACATCTTATTAACGGATTAAATAGGATTTCATACTTTGCAGAACCTGATGGTGACAAATATAATGTATTTGATACACGCATTGAATCTGTTGAAGAAAAGACCGCCCAGGTAGCAGGTCAAACTTATCGCATTCTCGGAAGAGAAATTACCCCTAATATAAATAGTTTTGATTTTGTTATGAATTATAAAGATGAGCATAAAAGGAAAGAAACAGAATTCCCCGACTGGGCAAGAAGGGGTAAGATAAGATTTTATCGTGCAGGTATATATTACGATCACGTTGACAGAATGATAGAAATGTTTAAAGAGGCATATATTAATTTAGTATTATTACAGGTTCCCACACCGTCAGATAAAAATAGTGAGGAATACAAAAGATATAAAGATTTCATAGATAGATGCCATGCTAATGGAATTAAAATAATGTATGATGGAGGAAGCGGCGGACTTCCAGTGCGTCTTAATGCTATCAATTTGGAAGCTTTCATAATGCACCCTGAATGGAGAGAATGGATAAGTAAAGATGAGTACGGAGTTCCACGCTGGCGTGGGAGACCCGGAAGAATTTTTTTACCCGACCTCAAAAATGAGGACTATATAAATGAGTGTTTGAAAAATACGGAGATAGCAATAGACGCAGGTGCGGACGAGCTATATTATGATTGGGCTATTGGAAGGACAGAAGAGTTGATGAATTTCTTTTTAAGGGTAAGAGAGTTGACACAGAAAAAAGGTAAAAATATTACAATCTACGCCAATACTCACGGGCATATCCTGGTAAATGGTGTATGCGATATTGATAAATCAGAAGGTACGGCAGAACCTGGAATATCGAAAGGGAAATGGATACATAATGTTTCACAGGCAAGATTTTATTACGCAACTGGTGATGGATGGAAACCTTATAGAAGTAAGTATGGAGGCGGCAGGACACTTACTTTGAGAGACGGAATGAGAGCTGGCTGGCAGAGACCTTTAGCGGAGGCTTCATCCTTTCAGTCACACTTTGCGATAGCGGAAACCGGAAGAAAGCTGAGCGATGGCTGGGTATTGAAGAACAATAAGGTGGCACTGGAGATATGGGATGACATTTGTCAGTATAACAAATTTTTAGCTGAAAATGAAGAACTCTATACGGAAGTAAATACTGTCAGTGAGATAGGTTTATTGGCTCCTCCACTGGTTCCCAGCTTTTTTGTTGTTTTGGAAAGAGAACCGATATATGATGCTTTAGCTGAGATGAATATTATGTACGACGTGCTGCTGCTTCCAAGGTTAAATGAAAACACTTTAGCCAAGTATAAGACAATAGTGATACCAGATATCCCATGGATAGATGAAAGGCAGCTTAAATTTATCGAGGATTATAAAAAAGGCGGTGGTAAGATATACACAATAGGAAGTTCTGAAGATTTGAGGAGATTAGCTTCCACATATTCACCTGCATCTATGGGTATAGAAATTGGGAATGAAGCAACGAGAAAGGAATTTCTTAATAATTTGCGGGAGTTATCGGGAGAGCCTTTGATCACCATGGAAGGTGCAAAATATGTAATTGCTAATGTTGTAGGGAAGAAAGGAACAGACAAGATAATCCTTCACTTAATAAATTATTCAGAACATTTAGACAATATAAAAATAAAAGTAAATCTGGAAGGATATGTCAATAATATAAACAAAGAGAGTATAACACTTTATTCTCCTGATAATGTACCCAAAATAATAAAAGATATTTCTGTTAATGGTAAAAAAATAGAATTTACCATACCTGGATTGGAAATTTACG
>JAUWXV010000077.1 GCA_030616165.1 bacterium
ATAAAAATACGGAATATTCAGATATTGAAGGAATGGAGCGATATGCCGAAAGTTTAAGGAAAAAATTTAAATCCGAATATGTTAATCACCCCAGAATAAGGGGATTTTGTTTGCTGATAAAGAAAGAAGTTGTTGATACGATTGGTGGATTTGACGAAAGATTCAGATTCGGGAATTATGAGGATGATGATTTCTGCCTTAGGATTAATAATGGAGGATTTTTCTGTGCAGTGGCGAAGGGGATATTTGTTCATCACTTTGGGTCGGTAACATTTAATGATATAGATATTAAATATAATGAGATTCTTGAAGAAAACAGGAAAAGATTTATTGAGAAGTGGAGATTCGACCCTGAAAGCAGAGAAATAGAAATCTCAGGAACAGGTGAAATTAGAAAATTAAAAGAAGAGGTTTATGAAGAAAAAGATATTCCTTGTCTTTTTGAAAAGGGGAGTAAGCTGGCAATATCCGGAAGAATTGATGAGGCAGAGGATGTTTATAATAAAATTCTTAAGATAAATCCCAATCATATAGAGACAATGTATAATTTTGCCTGTCTTGAGTATGAAAAGGGATTTCCAGAAAATGCGGTTCAACTTCTTGAAAGAGTAGTAAGTCTGGATTCAAGTTTTGCCAAAGCCTGTAATGCACTTGGATTAATTAAATATTCACTTGGTAAAAAGGATTCTGCTTTAAGATATTTTAAAGATGCTATCTCAAAAGATATCAACTTTGATGAAGCGTATGACAATTATCTGAATACTGCAAATGAACTTGGATTTGCTGTAGATAAAAAGACTGCTGACTTCGTTTTTTACACTGTTGGAATGAAGTTTGATGGTAATACCATATATGAAAAGGGGCTTGGTGGCAGTGAGAGTGCACTTTTTTATATAGCGAGGGAACTGGCGAGGATTGGATATGTTGTGAAAGTTTTCAACAAGTGTGATAATCCTGGAATTTATGAAGGTGTGGAATATGGAGGCCTTACAGATTTTTATATTTTTAATAGATTCTGCAAAATCAAGGTTTTTATTGCATCGCGCTCATTCAAGCCATACTTTTCAGAGATAAATGCCGAAAGAAAGGTTCTTTGGCTCCACGACCACTTTGAAATGGCATTTTTGGATGAGTATGATTTTAAAAAGATTGACCTCAAAGATATTGAGTTTTTTACCTTGAGCAAATGGCAGACTGATATGTGGGCTGAAGGATTAAATCTCCCCGAAGATAAATTTTATATTACTCGCAACGGATTTAATCCTGACCTTTTCAACACAGAGAGGATAAAAAGAAATCGATATAAATTAATCTATTCCAGCAGGCCAGAAAGGGGATTGGAGATTCTGCTTGATTTATTCCCGGAAATAAGAAAACGTGTACCTGAAGTGGAACTTAACGTTTTTGCTTATGTTCCCTTTTCTGAAGATAGAGAGATGGAACCTCTTCGTGATAAATTAGAACAAGAAGGTGTGGTTTTAAGAGGAAGCGTTACTCAGGCGCAACTTGCGAAGGAGATGATGGGGTCGAGAGTTATGGTATATCCAAGTATTTGGGAGGAGACATCCTGTATGGCGGCGATTGAGGCACAGGCTGCCGGTCTGCCAATTGTTTCGTCTGTATTAGCTGCCCTGCCTGAGACTGTGGTTAATGGAAAAACCGGGATATTGATTGAGGGAGACCCTAAAAATGAAGAATATAGAAAGAAATTTATTTATGAGGTCGTTGAACTTATTAAGAATGATAAGAAATGGGAGAATTTGAGTGAAAACAGCAGAAAAAGAGCATTTGAAATATATACCTGGAAAAATATTGCAGAGGAATGGGCTGAAAAGTTTGAAGATGTTATTGGGAAAAAAAGTTTTTCAAAGATTAAGACAAAAAAGCTTTCTCTTTGTATGATAGTGAAAAATGAGGAAAAAAATCTTCCAATATGTCTTGAAAGTGTTAAAGACATTGCGGACGAGATGATAATTGTTGATACTGGTTCTACTGATGATACTATTAAGATAGCGGAGAGTTTTGGGGCTGAGGTTTATAATTTTAAATGGTGTGATGATTTTTCAGAAGCAAGGAATTACGCTTTGTCTAAAGCGGAAGGCGAATGGATTTTATACCTTGATGCCGATGAGAGGTTGAATGATGAAAATGCAAAAAAGGTTTTAAAGGTGATAAACAGAGATGATATAATGGCGGTGAGCCTGAATCTACATACCCCACAGGAAGAAGACAATTTGATTAAATATTCATCGCTTGATTACTGCAGACTTTTCAAGAAGCATCCTAAGATAAGATTTGAGGGAAAAATTCACGAACAGGTCCTTCCTTCTATTAATATGTTGAACGGGAAGGTTCTCAAGTCTGATATAATAATTGAACATTTTGGATATAGAATTTCTGAAGAAAAGAGAAATGAGAGATTAAATAGAAATGTTAATATTCTGAAAAATGTTTTGAAAGAAACTCCTGATGATTCTTTTATGCATTTTTATCTGGCAAAGACATACAGATTAATGGGGAAAGATGCTGATGCTGTTAAAGAATTTGAAAAGGTGATTGAATTAAATAAAGGAGATATGAAGGATAGGCTGATTGCGGAAGTTTTTACGGCATTATCACAGTTATATCTTAAAATGGAGGATTATACTGCTTCGAGAAGTTGTGCTTTGAAGGCTATAGAGATGGCAGAGTACGAAATTCTACCGAGATACATACTTGTAACTCTTGATTTTATTGAAGAAAATTTTTCAGATGCTCTCACTAAACTTGAAAAAATGCTTGAAACTGTCGAAGATAAGAATAAGAGAGCTTTATCCGGAGAGGTAGATATATCTCAAATTTATGAGGATATGGGGAATTGCAAGTTCAGGATGAATGATTTTAGCGGAGCAGTGAAAAATTATGAAAAGGCAATCTTGATGGATGATAGTAAATATACAGCACATTTTAATCTGGGGAATGTCCTGTTTAACATGGGGAATATAGATGATGCATTAAAAGAATACGAAAGGGTACTGGAACTGAAGAAAGAATTTGAGCCAGCAGAAAAAAATTTAATGGTATGCAGAAAAATATTAGGCAGAGTAACAACACTTTAAAAAATTTTTATGGAAAAGAATAAAGATATTCTTGAAAAATTATTGAAGAAGGTTGAAAAAAGACCTGATTCGGCTGAGGAATATGAGAAACTTTTTAATTATTATGTCTCTGATGGAATGGAGGATGAAGCAGTCTCGATACTTGAAAAACTTCTTGAAATTAAAAAAGACTATCCGGAAGGTGAATGTCATCTTGGGATTATGTATTTCAACAGGGGTGATTTGGAAAAGGCCGAAGAGAGATTTCTGCATGCACTTAAGATTGAGCCTGAAATGAAAGATGCAAATTTTAATCTTGGGATTCTTTATAAAATCTATAAGAAATATAAAGAATCACTTCTGTTTTTCAGAAAAGTAATATACCAGGACCCTGCTGACATAGAAACACTCTTTAATGTTGCAGAATGCTGTGTAGAAATCGGAAAGAATAAAGATGCAGAATTTTTCTATCAAAAAGTTTTAAAATTAGACCCAGACCATAAAGGAGCAAAAGAAGGATTGGTAAAGATAAAGGGAAATAAAAAAGATATAAAAAGATATTCCAAAAAGGAGAGACTTGATATCCTTTTTGTTCAGGAATTTCCCTGTATTCGAAATTACAAGATGGCAAGAGCATTGAAATCAAAGGGACATAAGGTTTCTTTGGCGTATACACGGGCGAAGTTGAGTCAAATTTATAATCTTAATGATGATGTTTATCATAAATTGATTCCTATAGCGGATTTCAGGCAGTTATGGGATGTTTCAAGGTTATATGATATTGTTCACTGTCATAATGAGCCTGATGTATTGACTGTTAACTGCCTTGCAGGGGATAGTCCAGTGATTCATGATACACACGACCTTATATCACTGCGGGAACCAAAGAATGTAAACTTTAAATTCTTTGAAGGTATTGCTAACAGGGGTTCTGACGGAAGGGTGTATTCTTCTCACCTTCAAATGTCGGAAGCACATGATATGTATGGCATTGAACCTGATAATTCCATTGTTTTATACAACTATGTTTCAAAGGATGATGTTCCATTTAAACTTAAGCCAAAAATTTCTAAAAAAGATGGCGAAATACATATAGTTTATGAGGGTGGCATTGGTGTGGATATTCCACACAGAAATTTTATGCCGATATTCAAAGAGATAGCAAAAAGAGGAATTCATATTCACATTTATCCTGCCTTTCACATAAAGGAATATGAGAGGGAATTCAGTAATAATCCTTATATTCATTATAATAGACCGATATCTCCGGGAGATATTATGTATGAGATGAGTCAGTATGATTTCGGTATAATACCATTTATAGAGTCGGAAGAGAATTCGCGACATACTAATTCAATGATTCCACATAAACTATTTGAATATATGGCTGCTGGGCTTCCTGTGATTGCTTCAGATATTAAAGGGGTAAAGTATTTTATAGAAAAAGATAATATCGGTATTACTTATAAAAATGTTGATGATATTTTTAATGTAATCGGTGAACTTGAAAAGATAAAAGTTAAGAATAAAATATATACAATTGAAGATGAAATTGATAAACTTGTTGAGTTTTATCATAAGATAATAGTTAAAAAGAAGGGCTCCCCAAATGAGATTTATGATGAAAAGCGGAGAGAATATCTAAAAAGAGTATATTCTAAACTTGAACATATAAATGATTTTTATAAAGGGGTAAATATAGACCCTTTAACAATTAATTAATTTTAATATTCATAGTGTAAAAGGAAATTTATTTATGAATAATTTATTGGACGATGCGATAGCACTGCAGGACCATCAAAAAATCATTGAAATTTGTAATGAGAATTTGAAAGATATTGGTGAGAAGCATAATAATGAGGATTATTTAAGATATTCTATTATTAAAAGTATTTCTCTGATAAGGATTAATGGAATAGAAGAGTCAAAAGAGATTCTGGATAATCTTTATAATGAAGCATATAAAACTATTGATGTAGAATTTCTTCTTTGTCATATATCTTCACTCGTTGGTGAATGTGAAAATTCCATTAAATTTGGTAAAATATATCTTGAACATCTGGAGAACAAAAAAGGGAATAGTTTTCCTTCCTTTACCGATGCTGGTGGTAAACCGCACGAAGTATGCAACAATCTTGGGACGATGTCACTGAGGTTAAAGAGAAATGAAGACGCTGTGATGTTTTTTAATAAGGGACTTAAGTATAAAGATGATTATCCTCTTTTGTATCATAATTTAGGAGTTATTTACAGCAAGTTGAACAGATGGGATGATGCCAGAGAGATAATGAAGCGAGGAAGGGATAAATGTCCTGATGACCCTGAAATTCACAGAATATTGGGTATAGTCTATAGATCATTGTATTACTTTGGTAGAAGCAAGGAAGAACTTATAATTGCAGCATCACTCGGTTCTCAAGAGGCATTTTTTGACCTTGCAGTTCATTGCAGAATTTTATGCAAGTTTAAAGAGGCAAAATCATGGATGGATAAGTATCTTATTTTTAATCCGAAAAGCACCGAAGCCAGGGAATTTATAACCGCAATTAAAAAATTTCCTTATTACAGGAGAAAAGAACCAACAATAAGCGTTTGTATGATTGTCAAAGATGAGGAAGAGATGCTTGGTCAGTGTTTGGAATCGGTTGTTGATGTCGCAGATGAAATAGTTGTAGTTGATACTGGCTCAAAAGATAAGACAGTAGAAATTGCTGAAGAGTTTGGAGCAAAAGTTTTTCATCATCCCTGGAATGATAGTTTTAGTGAGGCGAGAAATTACTCATTAAGACATGCGACTGGTGATTGGATTTTGGTGATAGATGCTGATGAGGTTTTAGAACGGGAAGATATACCAAAAGTTCTGGAATCAAAGTGGCAAAGAGAGTTCAATGCAGTCTGTTTTGCAGTTTATAGTGTTCTTCCTGGTCAGATTGGCGGTGTTAATATGGGTAAAAATTATTCAGCAAGACTTTTTAAAAACAGAAAGAGCGTCTATTATGAAGGTATTGTACACAATGTTTTAAAACTGCCAAAGAAAACCGCTACATCTGAGATAAGAATGTATCACTACGGGTATGACCTGAGAACAGATAAGATGTCTGAGAAGTATGAAAGAAGTATAAAACTCCTTTTAAAACAGGTTAAGGAAGACCCTGAAGACCCTTTTGTTCGATATAACACGGCTCAAATGTTTCTCAGCAGAAACTTTGTTAAAGAGGCTGAGGAACATGCTAAAAAAATAGTTGAGATTATTAATCCAGATAATAAGAAACAACAGCATCTTTATTTAATGGGTTTATACCAATTGGCTTTAATAAATATCCGTAATGATAATTACGAAACTTCTGAGAGATACTGCCTTGAAGCATTCCAAATTATGGAAGATTATGTAGACTCTATACATCTCCTTATGTGGATTTATTTTATTGAGAAAAGGTACGACAAAGCAAAAGAAATGTGCAATAAATTATTAAAAGCAATAGAAAAAAACCTGAAAAAAGATAATTTTAATATGCTTATATTAAATAAAATTGGAAGCGATTATGAGGCGTATTACGTTCTTGGAGAAATCGCCGGGTATGAAGGAGATGTATTAAAAGCAAAAGATTACATAATAAATTCCCTTAAGTGCAATCCATATTACTGGAAGGCTTATCACTGTCTTGGAGAGATTCTTATGAAAGAGGGAGATTATGAAGGGGCAAGTGAGTTTTTTGAATATGGCATAAAGTATGGTTATCTGAATGCAGAAAAATATGGGACTGTCGGTGCTAAAAGAGAAGATTATTCTTCTATGTTAGAAGGTTATAAAAATGCCCTGGAAAAGAGCGTATTAACCGAATGATAAATTATTTTATGAAAGATGGGATATATTAAAGATAAAAAGATATTGTTGTCATTATGTATGATAGTAAAGGATGAAGAGTCACACTTAAGAAGTTGTATTGAAAGTGTAAAAGATTTGGTTGATGAGGTAATAGTTGTTGATACTGGTTCTAAGGATAATACAGTAAAGATTGCACAGGAATTCGGAGCAAAAGTTTATCATTATAAATGGAACGATGATTTTTCATCAGCAAGAAATGAATCTTTGAAATATGCAGTGGGGGATTGGATATTGGTTCTGGATGCCGATGAAAGGATTGATGAAAAAAATAAGATAAAAATAAAAGATTTAATAAAGGGAAAGGGGAATTTAGCGTATTATTTAAATTTTAAAAGTAGGATGAATACGGGGTGTATGGGAGACTATGTTTACAATGCTCATCCCCGCCTATTTCAAAACAGGCGGGGTATTTTTTATCAGGGAAGAATTCATGAGGAAATTATATCTTCAGTGAAAATTGCCGGGGGAACAATATCTCTCAGTGACGTCGAAGTCGAACATTTCGGATATGAGGAGCATTTGTATAAACAAAAAAACAAAGCAAAAAGGAATATTAAAATTTTAATGAAAGAACTGAATAATGATCCTGATAATGGAATGATATATTTTTATCTTGGTGAATCTTATTCATTGTTACACCAATGGAGAAAGGCGGTTGAATATTATAAAAAAGGAGCCAAAAAAGAGAATATTCCAGACATGAACAGGGCATTACTATATCAGAATTTTGGAACAGCACTGCTTCACTTAAAAAGGTATGATGAAGCAATAAAATCAGAAGCGAAGGCTGTTGAGTTTAATCCTTACATAACAACGCCCCATATTGTTTCTGCTCAGGCAGGGTTTGAGAGTAAAAATTATGATAAAACTATCTGGGAGCTTAACGGGTATCTTGAAAAGATTAATCAGAAAAATATAAAAAAGAATAATTATATAATTTTTCACGAACCGAATTTACCATTTGTTTATACCCTTTTGGGAAAGGCATATCTGAATACGAATAATTTTCATGATGCTGAAAAATGTTTTCTTAAAGTAATTAGTGAAAATGAGGCATCTGATGGAATATTTTATCTTTTATATAAAACAGCGTTAGGGAAAAACAATCTTGAAGGGGCTGAAGAATATATTAAAAAGGCAATAAATATAAATAAAAATTGTGCAGGATATTATGTTGAACTCGGAAGTATTTTAGGGAATCAGAAAAGATTTTCGGAAGCAGAGGGGATTTTCAAAAATGCGCTTAATATTGACAGCAGAAATAAAGAAGCAGTAAAGGGCCTGGGATTGGTTTATTTTAATAAGAATGAATATAAAAAGGCTATTTCTGAATTTGAGAAGATTAAAGAAAATAATGTTGAGATACTCGAGTTGCTTGCCGAATCATACAGTAATATTGGACAGGTCAATGATGCTCAAAAGATTATCGAATCTCTCTTAAAAAGCGGTATAAGAAAGCAGAATTATTATTATTTTTTGGGGAGAATTAGCGAAATCTCGGGGGAAAAGGAAAAGGCAAATGAGTTCTATGGGCAGGCGGCATATTGGGAAGATGGGAGTTCGGAATTATATTTTATGACAGGGAATAAATTATTGAATGCAGGTTTGTTTGATGATGCCATATATGCATACAATAAATCCATTAGATTAACTCCACAGGTTAAAGAGCCAAGAATGAATCTTGCTCTCACCTATATAAAAAAGGAAGATTTTCAAAAAGCGATAGAGACATATTCAGGTTTACTTAAGGTTGACCCATTGGATAAAAAAGTTAAAAGAAATCTTGCAGCTCTTTATGGAAAGATAGGGGATATAAGAAAATCTGAAAAATATCTCCTGGAATCGAAAGAATGAGATTTTTCTGTATTTAGTGTTATAAATGAAGACTTTTTATCACTTTGATAGTGGTTATTATATATTGATTTAAGATTTATTTCCGTGGTGATTTAATTTTATTTGTCTAAAAAAAGTTATTTAAAAAGTAAAGTTTTAATGAAAAATGTCGATTATTATATATAAACATAAGTGTATTGAAATTTATAAATTTAGGTGATAAAAAATCAATTTTAAAAGATTAAAATAAAAAAGTAAAACAAAAAGAGGGTATTGTATAAGTATTTGTAATAAATAAAGATAGGGCGGGCATGGATGTCCGCTGAAGGAATAATTAAAATTACAAGGAGGTAAAAAATGGCTATTGGTGATTCCAACCGTATTAATACAAACATTGCAGCATTAAATGCATTAAATGCATTAAAAAGTATAAACAGAGAATTAGAAAGGAGTCAGCTTAAATTAGCAACAGGATGGAGGATTAACGAGGTATCGGATGATCCAGCAGGATTTGTAATATCTAAAAGACTTGAAGCCCGAGCAAGGGGTCTGGCTGTTGCTTATGATAATGTGGGAACCGCAAAAAATGTGTTAGCGATTGCGGAAGGTGGAATGATAAATATCCAGAACATCCTGATTACTATGAAAGAAAAGGTAACTCAAGCGGCAAGCGATACTTTAGGTTCTGCTGAAAGGAATGCAATAAAAACCGAAATCGACCAGTTAACGCAGGAGATTAACGATATTGTAGATGAGACTACTTTTAATAATGTAAGTTTACTTGATGGTACTTTTGTTGATAAATCTATACAGACCGGTGAAGAAACAACAGCTATATTACTCTTTTCTATTGCTCAGCCAACAGCTCTTGGTGATGGTCTGGGAATGGGTCTCACAGCACCTGATTTGATGGTTGATTCCACAAGTGTATCGGATTTAGTATTCACGGCAGCAGGTTCATCAACGGCGCTGGCAAATGTCGATAATGCTATTGAAGTTCTTGCATATTTTTTACAGGATGTAGGAGCAAAGGTTTCACGTTTAACAGTAAAGGAATCTACGCTAAGTATTTCTATTACAAATACACTGGCTACAAAAGGAAGGATATGGGATGCGGATATCGCAAGAGAACAATTGAATTCTACAAAAATGCAGATTTTGCAGCAGACTTCTACTGCACAACTTGCTCAGGCGAATGTTTCTCCGCAGAATGTATTGGCTCTATTTCGGTAATATTTGTCTGAATTTTTCGAATATGCGTTAAAAATTGTAAATAAGTTGGTAATAAGTTATTCAGGAGATAGTAATTGACCGGGATGAGAAATCGAACAAAGAAGCATTTAAATTATCAAAAGAATCAGATTATGAGCATGTCACCTGCTCAACTGGTTTTAAAGATTTATGATTACGCTATTTTGGGATGTAAATTAAAGGATTCAAGAAAGGTATCAAAAGCTCTGATAGAATTAATTTCTGCATTAAAGTTCGAACATGGTGAAATCTCTTTGGGGATGTTTAAACTTTATCAATATTGTATGGATATAGTAAAAAAGAATCAGTTTGATGAAGTGATGGAAATTTTGTCAGAGCTCAGAAATACCTGGTTAGTTGTCGTAAAGGAGAATCAATCCCCAAAGAAAAACATGGCAAAGGCACTTTAAATGGCGGATATTTCTTCGATATCAACACAACAGTCGGGCGTTGAACAATTAGTATCAAAGTATCTTTCTCTGGAAAGAAAACCAATTGATGAACTCGAGAAGTCTAAAAGCAGTCTTAGTAAAAAGATAAATATTTACTCTGATCTTAAATCTAAACTAAAGGTTTTGAGTGATCGGGTAAAAAGGTTTACCGAGACCGGAGGTAAGATAAAGATCGGGGCTAAAAATGCGAGTTCATCGAATGAAAAGGTTTTTACTGCAGAGGCAAGTTCTGATGCTTCTATTGGGATTAATACTATTTTCGTGTCGAGACTTGCTTCCAGAGATACTGCCATTTCAAAACAATTTGAAAGTCTGAACGGAACAAGTCTTGCCTCAAAGTTATATGGTACTGTTCAGAAGTTTGATATCACTGTAGGTTCAAATGATGCTGTTAGAATTACGCTTGAATTTAATGATGAAAATGAGACTAATGAAAGCATACTCAAAAGAATTGTTTCTGCTGTTAATAACTCCGAAGCCGATGTCAGCGCAAATTATATAAAAGATACTCCAAACACTGCAAGGATAACTATTATAAGCAATAATACAGGTTCTACAAACGAAATAAGTTTACAGGAGGTAGATGGTTCAAACATTTTAAGAGAATTAGGAGTGATAACTGCTAAAGATTCCAGACCTGAAGCTGAGGATACATCTGGAGGATTTCTCCAATCTGACCCTGATAATCTGAATGCAAGTTTTACCATGAACGGTATTAGTATAATAAAGGATTCAAATACTGTTAGCGATATTCTTCAAGGAGTCACTATTAATTTACTTTCTGTACAAGCGGGGGGAGAAAATCCAGAAACTCTTTCTATAACCCATGACAGTGAGGCAATAAAGGGCGAAATTGAATTATTTATTAAAGATTATAATGATATAATAAAGTATTTGAATGCTAAGACCAGTGTTGACCCCTCAACATTTACCAGAGGGGCACTCGTAGGGAAGTTTACATATTTCAATCTTAGATTAAATTTGCGGAGTATAGTATCGGGACAGGTAAGTTCTGTCGAAAGTGGTGCACCATCTTTACTTTCTCAGATTGGCATTGATATAGAAAGGAATGGAACTATAAAGATTTCGGATAACGATAAATTTCAGGAATATATTGATAAAGGTGATTCGTCTATATCAGGCCTTTTTAGTTCAGAAAATGGGATTGCAGAGAGGATTGATGCTCTTCTTAAAAATTATGTTCGGACCGGGGGTATTGTTGATGACGATAAAAAGTTTTTAACCAGAAGAATTAAGAATATAGATAAAAGAATTGCCAATTTCGAGGGAAGATTAAAAATAAGGGAAGCGTCACTGAGAAGGCAATTTACAGACCTCCAGCGGATGTTAAGTGCACTCAACTCTCAACAAGCCATGTTACAAAGAAGTATGTTTTATTACGGAGGTGGTAGTGGAATGAATTACGGGAATCAATATTTATATTGATAAATTAAATTATAATCAAAAAATCGATTTTTAGAGAAAGTAATTTTAATACTTTCAGATTTTTATAAAAAAGTTACTCGAGAAAATAGAGGAAAAATTTTAAGGAGATGAAAGATTATGATTGCCAGCAGGATGACAATTGGAATTAATTTTCCCTCTAATGTAGTCCCAGAGAAGATTGTTGAAGGAGATAGACAAACTCCAAATAGTAATCCCTCAAAAACATCCGATGAGATTTCACAAGTGGGTGAAGCTGTTCGCGAACATATAGGAATAAGAAGAGAAGTTCTGGAAAAAGGGATTGAAGAGATAAATCAAAATATTAGAATTTTCAATACGAAGTTATCTTTTTATATAGATGAACCTACTGGCAGGACCGTAATAAAAATATCTGACCGTGAGACTGATGAAGTAATTCGGGAGATACCACCAATTGAATTTTTGAAAATTGCAGCTAAACTGAGTGAAATTATAGGAATCATTATTGACAAAAAAGTTTAAATTATTAAAGATATTTTGAAATTTGCCGATATTTTATATGCATAATTATAGTTATCATAAACCCGGGTTAAAAGGAATTAAAATAAGGAAGTGATATGAGGATTGAAAGTATACTCCAGGCATTAACTACACAATTTCTTCAGAAAAAGGGAGTTAAATCAAGTTCTAAACCTTTAAATTCAACTGAAGACAAGGTAGAAATTTCTTCTGAAGCCAGAGATTTGCAGAAGAATCAGAAAACTAATGATTTACAGAAAGGCGGTGCAAAAGATATTCAGCCTATTAGAGAAGAGAAGGTTAAAGAAGTTATTTCAAAGATTGATCAAGACTTTTATTCCTCTCCAAAAGTTATTTCTAAAATTGTGGATAGTTTGTTTAAGGTATTTGGGATTTAAGATAAATAGACTCCAGTTTTAAAAGGATAGTTTTTTTAAAAGGCTATCCTTTTTTTATTTTTAATTTCCTTGACATTAGTAAAAAAAATTATATATTTTGAGTAAAAGGTATATTATAATTATAACACCGTGAAAGCTAAAAATTATAAGAATGAAATTGATGAACTTCTTAATGGGGAACTAAAACTTTGTCAAAAGATTTTTGAGTATACTGAGCGGTTTGAAAATCTTGCAAGCGATGGTGAACTTGAAAAGACAAATGAAATTTTAAAAGATAGGATGGAAGAAATTGAGGAGATAAAATTAATTGAAGAAAAGATAGGATTAATCTTAAAAAAAAATAAAATTACTATGGAGAAGCTGAGAAATGAATTCGGAGTGATTATTCTTGAGATTGCAAAACTATTAAAAAAAATTTTTGAACTCGATGATAAAGTAAAAGTTTTATTAAATAGGCAGAAAAATGCTGTTTTAGAAGATTTAAAGAAACTTAAAATCGGAAAAGTTGTTTATGAAAAATATTTAACTTCCTTAAAAGGGGATAATGGTTTTATTGATATAGTTGAATAAAAGAGAAAGAAATTTATGCGTATAAATGATATAATTTCAATATTTAAATTACAAATTTTTCATAAAAAGCAAGTTAAAACTTCAAAAGCAAAAATCTTAGATATTAAAGACACTGTTACAATTTCTAAGAAAGGAAAGACTTTACAAAAAGATAAGGCAGAATTTTTAGTTGCAAAAAAAGCACTTTCCAAAATCCCTAATCTAAGACAGGAAAAGATACGATCATCATTATTGAAAATAGAAAGCAATTTTTATAACAAGTCTATTGTTAAAAGAGAACTGTCAAAAAAATTTCTTACATCATGGCTTTTAAGTACAGAGATTTCCGGAACCAGAATTGCTTCAAAATATAAACCAGAACTTAGAAGGATACCTGATGTAAGAAAGAAAAAAATAGATGAAATTAGAGAAAAGATAAGAAATAAATTTTATAATAATAAAAAAACAATTTCAGAATTATCTGAGAGGATTTTAAGAGATTTAGGGATATAATTTTAAGCGGTCATCAATAAAATTATAATTGGTTTTTTAAGGCGGGATTATATATAATTCTGCTTTTTTTATTGCTATTTTAGT
>JAUWXV010000040.1 GCA_030616165.1 bacterium
TGCCCTTCGGGCTTGTCCGCCTCTGGCGGGCTTGCCCTTTGGCTCTGCGGTTCATTCTCTAAATTTCATTAATAAGCCTATGGCTTATTAACCCCTCACTTCAGTGAGGGGCAAAAACCATAACCTTGAAAATTTAAACCATTTCAACGGTTTTTATCCATATAATCCCTCCCTGCCCTTCGGGCTTGTCATTTCGACCTTCCCCTCTTGTTATTTTCCGCCAGAGGCGGATCCACCTTTGGTGGACGACCAAAGCGGAGAAATCTCAATTTTCCTCCTTGCCCTTCGGGCTTGTCCGCCTCTGGCGGGCTTGCCCTTTTTTCCCATCCTTTTAATAAAAATGGTGGGACAGACATTCTTGTCTGTCACAATTTAATTATCTTCGTATGACTGTGTAATCCGTGAAAACTTGCCCTTCGGGCTTGCCCGCCTCTGGCGGGCTTGCCCTGTGTGTCTGTGGTTCAATCCCCATTCCCAAATCGCCCTTATTTTTGTCATTTAGTCATTTGGATTTGATTTGACATTTGAGCTTTGACATTTGAGCTTAATATTCCTGCTTCTATCTCTCTGCGTGTCCTTCGGGTTGGTGTTGTCACCAACGGAGCGTAGGGGCGGGTTTACCCGCCCTTTTCAGCACATCTCGAACGATTTATTGAACTCATGCTTTCACCAAAAAAACATCGAAAAAAACCAAAAAATAAAAACAATCAATTATTGTATCCCCAAATTTTGCCCTCATACTACTTCCTGTAAAAAAATAATTATTTTTAACAATTTAAAAATTATTTGAAACTTACCAGAGTTTTGATTATTATATAAAAAAAGATTGACTAAACATTAAATTTCTCATATATTTAATAAAAAAACATACTATTTTTTTAAATAACTAAAAATACAAAATCCCGCTGTCCTCACTGAGAATATAAATATAAAAAACCATTAAAAATGAAACACAGTAAAGCATATCCATATTTAAAAGCATTATTTGATGGATTAAAAGAAGCAGCCCCAAATTGGGCAAAAGCTCCTGCTGTGTTTTTATCCTCATTAGGTGAACAACTTATAAAGCAAGGTGAGGAAGAAAATAAACAACTCGAAAGTGAGATAAAAAGCATACCAGAGAAAGAATTGTGTGAATTCGTTAAAAGTTATGGCTATGACCAAAAGAATGATATTAAACAAATATGTAATACAGTTAAAAATATACCTGATATTTTACAGACCGTTAAAAAAGGATTTGCTAATTCACATGAAGAACATGAAGAATTTAAAAGGTTGTTATTGGAAAAACAACCACCCGTAAACTTTTATAAGTACATACCTGCAAGTATCAGCACCTTCACCGGCAGAGAAAACGATTTGACTGAACTTCATAAATTACTGGAAGAAAAAGGTGCAGTATTACTTCTCAATGGTCTGGGCGGCACCGGTAAAACAAGCGTAGCACTGGAATATGTAAAACGCAATCGTGACAATTATAACAGCATCATCTGGCTCAATTATCTTGATTCATTCGAATCATCTTTCCTGATATGCAACGAGTTTTTTGGATTTAAGGGTACCGGAAAAGAAGTTTACGATAGCATTATTAAAGAACTTTCGGTATACGATGGCAATAATTTACTAATTATCGATAATTTCCACGACATAAAAGAAATCACCCCACTTCGTAACCTTCTCTCACGTCTCCCGAATTTCAAAATTCTTATTACTTCCCGTGAAGAAATCCCCTATGATTTTGTAATTACACAAACTTTGGACTCACTGCCCCACGATGATGCAGTAAAGCTTTTTTCTACACACTATAAAAAACCATACGATTCTGAAATCCTGAAAAACCTGTTTGAATTAATCGGTTATCATACGTTAACCATCGAGCTTGTTGCAAAAACCCTCCGGACATCGATGAAGATGGTCACACTAAAAGACATTTACAATATCTTTAAGGACAAAAAGTTTGATAAATTAGAAGGAGAGTATGAAGCTCATCTCGATTACAAGGACCGGGCATTTCAGATTAATACCTATCTTGAAGAGGTTTTTAAGATATCGGATATCCCAGAAGAACAAATCAATATCCTTAAACAGTTTGCTGTACTCCCTGCAGTCGAAATCGATGAAGAAATTATACCCGGTATGCTGTGCGGAGATAAGAGCCTGTATCATAGTTTTCGCGATAATATCTTGGGCTTGATAAATGCCGGCTGGTTAATTCACACTGAAAAGGGCATAAAATGCCATCAGGTCATTCAGCAGTTAATCATAAAAAATGAAAAACCAGCCTATGAAAATGCAAAACAAGTCGTCAATTATATCTGCGGTCAATTATATGCCGAACCTGGTGAAAACCCTCTTGATAAAGCCCGCTGGATAGAATTTGCTGTACCCCTGTTAGAAAACCTGGGAGAAGAAAACGAGCAGTTAGCCGCTTTATCCAATAATCTTGCTCTGATTTATAAGGATTTGGGCGACCTAAAGCAGGCGTTGAAATTTACTGAAAAATCATTGAAAATTAATGAAAAAATACTGCCTGCTGACCATCCCTCTTTAGCCACATCGTATAATAATCTTGCTCTGATTTATAAGGATTTGGGCGATTTAGAGCAGGCGTTGAAATTTGCAGAAAAGGATGCTGGTATTAGTGAAAAAATACTGCCTGTTGACCATCCCTCTTTAGCCACATCGTATAATAATCTTGCTCTGATTTATCTGGATTTGGGCGATTTAGAGAAAGCGCTTGAATATAAACTTAAATCGTTAGCTATAGAAGAAAAAGTATTCGATGATAATCATCCACAGTTGGGTTCTTCTTATAATAATCTTGCTCAGATTTATCAGGATTTGGGCAATTTAGACCAGGCGTTGAAATTTACTGAAAAATCATTGAAAATTAGAGAAAAAATACTGCCTGCTGACCATCCCGATTTAGCCACATCGTATAATAATCTTGCTCAGATTTATCAGGATTTGGGCGATTTAGACCAGGCACTGAAATTTACTGAAAAATCATTTAAAATTAGAGAAAAAATACTGCCTCCTGACCATCCATCTTTAGCCGAATCGTATAATAATCTTGCTCTGATTTATCGGGATTTGGGCGATTTAGAACAGGCATTGAAATTTTCAGAAAAATCATTGAAAATTAAAGAAAAAATACTGCCTGCTGACCATCCCTCTTTAGCCACATCGTATAATAATCTTGCTCTGATTTATAAGGATTTGGGCGATTTAGACCAGGCGTTGAAATTTTCATTAAAGGATGTGGCAATTTGTGAAAAAAAATTACCTGAAAACCATCCAGACAGGATAATTGCATACAATACTATAACTTTTATATATAGAGCATTGGGCAATAATGAAAAAGCAGTAGAATACGAAAACAAATCAGGAACGAACCATTCAAATAAATAGTATTCTCTGTGCCCTCTGTGGTTTAAAATATCTAATTTTTTCCTTGACTTCTCATCATTAATTTGTTATATTATTATATAACAAAAATTAACAATATTATAATATACACCAACACAATTAATTTTTTAGAGACCGATGAAAAATTATTATAAAATATTACTTCCAACAGGGTTTGATTTAAATTTTACTGCGGTTTATGAATCTAATCAAATACTTGTTATATAAAATCTTATATGTAGGGACAGAACAGTGCTTGCCCTGTGGGTTCTGTCCAAAAAAATAAACGAAAGACTCACTTAAAATGTACTTTATTCCTGTTTTTCAGCTAACTCTTTAAATAAAAAATAAAATATTAAAATGCTTAAAATTAACAATAACAATTTATTACTTTTAATAAGTTATAAAAATTGAATTTAACAGAAAGAATGTTTTCTCTGTGTTCTCTGTGGTTAAAAAAAATACCCTTTTTTTCGAATAAATATTATCTTTAACCCTTGAATATAAATAAATTAACCCTGACACAAAATTCCCAAAAATCCTCATATATTTGAAAAATGGGAATTTTGACACTTTTTTCCCACAAAAATTGAGTAAATTTCCCATTATATAAATTATCACATTTTCCCCTTTTTCTTCTAACCTGAAAAAATAAATAAAAATTTGTAAAAATACATAAATCTCTGAATTTTACTAAATTTTCATTTTTAATTAAATATTAACTTGAAAAATAAAAAAATTTTAGTTAATTTAGTTTAGATATTTAAAATTTTTAAAAATTTATCATAGATAAGGTAGAATATTAGATGGAAATTTTACAAAATATAAACAGCCCTTCAGACCTTAAGAATTTGAACATTGAGCAATTGAAAGAGTTATGTTCAGAAATACGAGAATATTTAATTTCAGTTATTCCAGCAGTAGGTGGACACTTTGCATCGAGTTTAGGAGCGGTGGAGTTAACAATAGCGGTTCATTATGTTTATAATGCCCCGAGAGATAAAATTGTGTGGGATGTTGGTCATCAAGGTTATGTGCATAAGATCATCACGGGAAGAAGAGATGCGCTTAAAAACATTCGTCAGTTGGGAGGAATAAGCGGATTTTTAAGGAGAGAAGAGAGTGAATTTGATGTTTTCGGAGCGGGACACGCAAGCACAGCAATATCCGCAGCCACCGGGATTGCGGCGTCAAGAGACCTGGAAAATGCAGACTATAAAGTAATTGCTATAGTTGGTGATGGTGGAATGTCGGGGGGGATTACATTTGAAGGACTTAATAATTCAGGTATGCTGCAGAAAGATATCACAGTTATATTAAATGATAACCGGATGTCAATTTCACCGAATGTAGGTGCAATGGCACGCTATCTTGCCAGCATTAAAACTGACCCACTTTTCAATAAAATTAAAAGCGAGGTATGGGACCTGACAGCAAAAATTCCTAAAGTAACAAATAAGATCAGGCTATTGGTTCAAAGAATCGAAGAAAGTTTGAAAAGGCTTATTGTTCCGGGAATGTGGTTTGAAAATCTTGGATTTAAATATATCGGTCCCATTGACGGTCATAATCTCAATGAATTAATATCTTTTTTATCCAGAGCAAAAGAAATAAAGGGCCCGATTCTTATTCATGTTCTGACTAAAAAAGGGAAAGGGTACACTTTTGCAGAAGAAGACCCATGCAAATATCACGGAGTAATGCCGATTTCGAATAATAATGGGCTGGATAAGGAAATAGATATTCCTTCTTATTCAAAAGTTTTCAGTAATACCATAGTTAAGATTGCCAAAAAGAATGAAAAGGTATGCGCAATAACAGCAGCAATGGCGGAAGGAACCGGTCTTGTATCATTCAAAGAAAAGTTTCCAGAAAGATTTTTTGATGTTGGAATTGCCGAATCCCACGCAGTTATCTTTTCGGCGGGTATTTGTGTAGAAGGTCTAAGACCGGTTTTTGCAGTTTATTCCACATTTTTGCAGAGAGCGTATGACCAGATAATTCATGATGTCGCCCTTCAGTCTCTCCCGATTGTCTTTGCAATAGATAGAGCAGGTCTCTCCGGGGAGGACGGACCTACACACCACGGCTGCTTTGATTTATCATATCTAAACAGTGTACCAAATATAATTATATCCGCACCAAAAGATGGCAATGAACTTGTTGACCTTCTTTATACGGCGTTTGAACAGGAAAGTCATCCATTTGCTATTCGATATCCCAAAGATTATGCCCTAAAATTTAATCCTTCACGTAAACCCCAAATTTTGAATATCGGTCACTGGGAAAAAATCTCCGACGGAGAAGAAATTGCACTTCTTGCAGTGGGCTCAATGGTTAATAAGGCTGAAGAAACTGCAAAATTATTGTCAAAAGAAGGTATATATGCAGGGGTGGTTAATTGTAGATTTATTAAACCATTTGATAAAGAAATGCTGTCGAAATTATCAAAAGATTATAAATATTTTATCACCATAGAAGAGAATTCGATTATAGGTGGATTTGGCAGTATTATATCTCGATATTTAATCGAACAGGGTCTGAATTTGAGTAGAATTTATAATTTGGGGATTAAAGACGAATTTATAACCCAGGGTTCGAGAGCCGAATTGCTGGATTTTGTTGGTCTCTCAGTGCCAAAATTGCAAAATAAAATTGTTAAAATATTAAAAGCGAGGAAAAACTTAATCTTAAAAAATCTTTAGGAAAAAGGGCGAACCGTCGGTTCGCCTCTATTAGAAATTATATTATGTTTGCTGTGTGTTTGTCATGTGACAAACACACTCATTTTTCCTGTTGGTGACAACACCAACAGGGAGCAAATCCTTAGTTAATTCGGGTTAAAATGGAAGAAAATCGTTATAGAGTGATAATAATAGGTTCTGGTCCTGCGGGCTTAACTGCAGCAATTTATACTTCAAGAGCAAATTTAAATCCTTTATTAATAGAAGGGAATCAGCCCGGCGGTCAACTCACTATAACGACAGGTGTTGACAACTATCCCGGATTCTCAGAAGGAATACAAGGACCACAACTGATGGCAGAGATGAAAAAACAAGCCCGGAGATTCGGAACAAATTTTTTATCCGGCGAAGCAGAAGAGGTTGACTTCTCAAATAGACCCTTTACTATTAAAGTCAATGATAAGAATTATAAAGCAGATTCAATAATCATTGCATCCGGTGCATCTGCCCGGTTTTTAGGACTTGAATCCGAAAAAAGGCTGATTGGATTTGGAGTCTCAACTTGTGCCACCTGTGATGGATATTTTTACAAGGATAAAGAGGTTGCAGTTGTTGGTGGAGGAGATTCTGCTGTAGAAGAATCACTTTTTTTGACAAAGTTTGCCTCAAAAGTTTATATAATTCACAGAAGGAATCAACTTCGCGCAACGAAAATTATGCAGGATAAGGCTTTCAAAAACGAAAAAATTGAAATTTTATGGGACTCGATAGTAACCGAAATTCTCGGTGAAAAAGAGACCGGAGTTACAGGCGTAAAGTTGAAAAATGTGAAAACTGGTGAGATATCCGAAAAAAGGTTTGACGGTGTATTCCTTGCGATAGGGCATATTCCCAATACAGAAATATTTAAAAACAAACTTGAATTGGATGAGAAGGGATATATTAAAACATCTCATAGAACACAAACCAGTATAAAAGGTGTATTTGCAGCTGGAGATGTTGTCGATAAGGTTTATAGACAGGCGGTTACTGCTGCTGGAACCGGGTGTATATCTGCTCTGGATGCCGAAAGATTTCTTGAAAGTGAAAAAATATGAAATTTAAGGTTTATCTGTAAGATTCATCTGTAAGATTTATCTGATAGATTAGACAACTTCTATTAAATTATCTTAAAATTTAAGCGGGACTCGATAAAAGACTGATTTTGTCGATTTTTTTTATTATTAATTTTCATACAATCATTATTTTAAAACAAACCTATAAAATATAGTACACGGTCGAGGAAGTTAATAAAATTAAATTATTAATGAATAAAATCATTTCTATTGAAAGAAAAATCCAATTTTATGAGTCTATTAATATAGAAACATAATTTTTTATCTATTTGAAATATATTTAAGAGGATTTGCTTTATGAATAAAGAAAAAAATAATGACACAGATGAAACAAAATCAGAAACCAAGAGATTAAGAAAGTCAAGGAAAAATAAATACATATTTGGAGTTTGTGGTGGTGTAGCGGAATATTTCGAGATTGATTCCTCTATTGTAAGGATTTTGTGGGTGATTTCAATTTTTATTGGAGGTATGGGATTAGCTGCATATCTGGTTGCGGCAATATTGATGCCCAAATCTGAAGAAGATGAAAAGGAGATTTCAAAAGAAAAAGCAGTCAGAAAAAATAATGTAGGGCTTATCGTAGGCGGTATATTAATATTCTTTGGACTTCTTTTTTTACTTGGCCAGTTCCGATTTTTTAATCTTAATTTAAGGTGGTGGAATTTAGACAGATTTATATATTTCCCCTGGGATTTGATATGGCCTCTTGCTTTGATATTTCTGGGAATTATTATTGCTATTGGCAGACCAAAAAGAGAAGAAATTCTTCAAAGAGTGAAAGGTAAAAATCTATTACGTTCCAAAACAGACAGAAAGATTTCAGGGGTTTGCGGCGGTCTTGGAGAATACCTCAATATTGACCCCACTATTATAAGAATAGCGTGGGTTCTTGTCAGCATTCTATCCGGGGTAATTCTTGGAATTATTGTATATTTTATATTTGCTCTGATTATCCCTGAAAAACCAATTCAAGAATAACAAACGTATTTCTTTTCAGGTTTATAATTAAAGTTTCTTTAACAACTTTCTTTACAAGGAAACTTTAAATTTAAAAAAATGTAGAGTTCTGTTAAAAATAAAAAGTGAAGATGTCTAAAACAGTCAATAGAAACTCGGTTGTCATAGGTTTAATCCTTATATTTATAGGATTTATCCTCCTTTTTCACAAATTGGGAATGAGTTATTTTAATCCCAGAGAAATCTGGCCCCAGGCATTAATATTAATAGGGGGATTATTATTCATTAAAGGTATATTAAATAAAGATAGAAAAGGTATCTTCCCTGGAACATATATAATTATAATCGGATTATTTTTCTATATGAGAGGACACGGATTCTTACCTTTCTATCATATAATAAAAATCTGGCCAGTCTTTATAATCGCTGCTGGAGTATCATTTTTTATTCTGTTTCTTTTTAAGTTAAGAGAGGTGGGGCTCCTTATTACTGCATTTATACTTATCTTTTTTGGTTTTATATTAACTACCGACTCACTGGGCTACATCAGTTGGTATCAATTGAAAAATATATGGAGACTTTTTTTGCCTTTATGCCTTATTTTCATAGGAATTATATTTGTTTTAAAGAGTTTGGTAAAAAAGTAAGTTAATTATTATGTTTTTTTGATAAATCTTATGAAAACTATGTGTATAAAATTCAGATAGATGATAAAGAATTACAATTTTAATTTATGCAGTTACATCTATTTTTTTCAGTTTCTACCCCTAATATAATAAATGAGTATTTAGTAAGGGCGAACCGACGGTTCGCCCTTTTTCCCATAGTTTAATAATATTAAATAATTTATTCAAAATCGACATTTAAATAAAGAAATTGACGAAATCCAAATTATATTATCACATTGATTTAATAATTAATTTCAGTCTCTTTAAAGATTTTAGTCTTTTCATCAGTTGAGAGTTCCGAAAAGTTTTCTTTTTTAATTATAATGCTCCATGTATCGATGATTTTTTTTATCACACTGTTTGCCTCATCGAGGTCATCAAATTCATTCTTATTATTTTTTTCCAGATATTCTTTAATTTTTATCGATTGAAATGCGTAAAAGTCATTAAAAGTCTTTGTAGGTGCTATAGGCTGACCATATTCATTTGAAAATTTTTCAAGATATTCTTTCGCCGTTTTCTGTTCGGGATTAAGTTCGAGAGCCTTTTTCCATGCTTCGAATGCATCAAATCTTAAGTTTAATTTCCAGAGTGCAGAGCCAAGGTTCTGATAATATTCCGAAAGTTCATTTTTTGCATCCTTTGATTGATTATCTATTGCTTTTTGTATCAACTGCACCGCCATTTTATAATTACCTTTTTTTCCTGCTTTTATTCCAGAAAAATAAAGTGCTTCTGGATATTTAGGGTCAATTTTAAGAACCTTTTTCAGTAATGCATCCGATTCCTTATCATTCCCGGATACTTCTTTGATTATGCTTACAAAGGTCAAACTCTGCAGGTCTTTAGGATAATGTTTGAGTATCTCCTCGGCAAGTTCCAAAGCTTCATTAAATTTTCCTGAAGCAAAGAATTCTATAGATTTTTTAAGTTTTTTATCACGGTCTACTAACTTCATTTTTAATCCTCTATTTATAACAATAGGATTTTTTACATAAATTGCTAATATATTTATTGAGATTGCCGCGCTTCGTCCCCCGAGCACTCGGGACGACGTGGCAATCTCACACAAATTTGACAAAGTTCTATTTCTTATTAATTATTACAAAAATCTTCCCATTAAACTTTATATCCCACTGCAGATACTACTAAAGGCGAAACGAAAGCATCGCATATATCTTTAATATTCTTCCTTTTTTCAACTGAATTTAAAAGAAATGTTTTCACAGCGAGATTTAAAGAATATGCTTGCATTCTTAAACAAAACTCGGCAGATGCTGCTTCCGTAATTTCTGCCCAGTCACCTGGTTCATCCGTAGTCCAAACCGGCTGATAATCATTATATAAAACATAATGCGGAGAAAAATCGCCCGTGATATTTAAAGCCTTTTCTAATCTTGACTTTAATTTTGAATCTTTTATAACCATCTTAAATGAACTCGTGGGCCGGTTATTTTCAGTAATGCTTAAGTATTTTAATAATCCCTCTGAATTTATAACATAAGCCAATCCTTTTGCATCATCTGTCCTGATATAATAACTACCCCTTGAACTCGGATAGCATGTTCCAATTACCCTGTTTTTATTCTTTGGATAATCGTGATACGTTGAACCACAGCCCCCAAACATAAGCTGACTTAAGTCCTTATTAGAAAGAGGCTTTGATGAAACTCTATCGGAAAAGGAAAAGTTAGCAATTGCTTCTGATATGGGGATATCCGATATAACAGATGGCGTTCCGAATAATTGGTCTTCGTCCCAATCGGGATGAATGCCCGGCGCATAGTAGCTCTCCTCACTCCACGAAGGAGCCTTCATTACTACCGGTAAATTTTCAAAATTAATTTCCTCAGGATTATTAGTTATATAATTATGAGGACCCCTTACCGACCTTCTGCTGCTGCCCCAGTTGCAGGTTGCAAGAGGTAAAGGATTATATCCGGCACATAGAAGTTCAAGAGACATATATGAACTGCCAAGTTTGTATATTGCATCAAAGTGCGGTGATTCATTAATCTTTTTAATATCTATTCCTTCGAGCGTCTGGAAGGTATTCATTCCTCCATCTTTTTCACCAGGAACATAAGCATCTCCAGTATCACCGGAAAAATCATCCAACCTATCACGTAAAGGGTCATAAAAATAGTTTCCATAAGGAGTAAAAGCATAATTTTTAAGTTTTATTTCGGGAGAAAAATCATAAACCTTCGATGCTGACCACAATACATCTCTAATAGTCTTTTTATCCAGTATCTCACCGGGAATTGAATTACAATAATGCTTTCCACCACCCTCTATTGCAGCAGAAGTCCTGCTGTTCAATGCTTCTTCAACGCATACAGTTTCAGGTAGAGCCTTCGAGCCGCATGATAATATTCCTGAGCCTTTAAAATATATTAAACCAACACCAGCAAGGACTGCTTTACCGCCTTTCCCTAAAAATTTACGTCTTGTGATTAAACTCTTATCTTGCATAATAGATACCTCCTTTTTAATTTTATTGATTATATAAAATATTAGACAATCCTTTGGTTTTGCACATAAAATTTTTTAATTATAATAAAATTAATTATTTTAATTTTAAAAAGCAAGCATTAGGCTAAAATTTATTGCTTAAAAATTAATTTGAGATATAATAGAAAAAATTAAAAGGCGGGTAATCTTATCTTTTATCAATTGAGTTATTTTTGGAATTTATAATATTATCAAATAATCTTGATTACAATTTTTTATTCTTTTTGACTTTTTAAACGCTGTTTAATAAAATATCAAATTTATTTCCTTTATCTAATTTACTTAATACTTTAACTTCACCATATTGTTCTTTTACAATCTGTTTAACTATTGTCATACCAAACCTTGTATTGCGCTTATCTATGTATCTTTCTTCTTTGGTTCTTTTGAAATCTTCAAATATTTTTGGTATATTTTATTAAGAAATTCCTATACCTGTATCGGATAAAGGCTATTGTAAACAGAAACTGGGAACTTACACTGATGAAATGAAAAAAGTAAATGTTATGAACAAGTGGGAAATAGAGCAGAAAAGTTGGTTGAAATTATGAGAAGTGGGGAATTAAATCAAAATGAATAATAATAACTTGATATTTTTCTTATAACTTATTTTTGCTTTTCCTATATGGGAATCCTATTTTCAATTAGATTGAAATCGGGTAATAAAACACCTATAAAGAGAATTTCAGAGGAATAAGTAAGTTAAATCTTATTCATGAAGTTTGTCATTAATACGTTTTTTTCTAATTGGTTTGATAATTTTATTATTAATTAAATCTTCTATTAAATCCAAATTTTCATCAATTATCTCTATAATTCTATTTTCTTTGCCTTGTCTGTTAGAAAGTTTTTCATGAGTTCTTAAAAATCTTCAATCTGGATCATAGGATATGCCATTGCAGATATATTTATTTCAGTTGAACCATCATTAAGATGATACAAGAGCATTTCTGCTTCATCGAATCGAAATTGACCCTGGGTCGCGTCATATATCTCAGGTGCAGGGGCTACCATCCCGGCCGCTCGCATCGTGTTCTTTTACGGTTTTCCGGCTCTTGCCGCCAACGCTTCAATCCCAGCGTTGACTTCCGTCATACGGTTGACGAGAATCGTCCACGGAGTTCCGTCTATCTTCACGAGCCCATAGTTACTGTTTTCGCCTCCCCAGCCACCTGGACTTCTGGTGCCTGCTCCTTCCTTGGGTTGGTCGCGGTACCTGAACCAGTAGAAACCAGTGCATGAAGACAGGCGGGCTAGGTCCTGAACGTATGCTGTGAACAGTTCCGCCCGGTCATGCTGTGTGGCCACGGCATCGCCGGCACCGATGGTGTTGTAAAGCCCACTGTCCATCGCCTTGAAACTGAACTCGGTGACCATCGTAGGCTTTCCGGATATACGTGTAATCTCGCTGAGCTTGTAAAGCGGCGCCCTGTGATTGTAGTTGTTGAACGAGAAGACGTCATAGTATGGTGCAAGCGCTCTTGTTAACGGGATTGGCGCACGACTGTTGAACCGGCTTCCCAGAATCAAATGATTCTTGTCGTGACGCCGGATTGCGGTGTGAACGATCCGTCCGTACTCCGCCGCTGCGATTTCCAGGAAAGCCGACCTGTCATCGAATGTCACGGTCTCCGGCGTGTGTCCACGCTCCTTCAAAAAAGCCACCGCCTTCTTATAACCCGGCGAGTCGGGAGCTTTCTTCAGAAAGGCATCGAGCACGCTGTCGTTTGAGCGAATGTCTGGAACCCAGCGGATTTCGTTGTCCGTGTAATAACCGATAAGCCATGGATCTTCCGCTAGGCCGGGGCACAGTTCTGCCGCACGGCGCTCTACCGCCTCACGGAACTCCGGGCTGAAGTAGTCGGGGACGATGCCTAACAACCACATGTTCCGGGTGGACGATGATGCGAGACCCAGATTGATCGCATACGACATGCCGGGCAGCCGTATTCTTCGCGAGCCCGCTGTGTTGAAATTCCACGACTTAAGCTGAAGAGCCAGTTCACTGGCCGCCTTCTGTGGGTCCGCAGGAGGGTTTCTCCTGTCCTGACCGAGATCGATGGATTCAACACCCTTTGCAAAAAAAACGTTCCCCTCCGGTGTGACCAGCCACCACCTTCCGTCGATCTGTTCGGTGTGAAAGAATCCGGTCTTCCGCCCTTGCAGTTTCAACCAGCCGCCGTAAGTGTCATACTGCGCCCGGGTATGTGTAGGAATGAGTACGAACAAGAGAAAAAACGTGACTAGCCTGATCATAAGCAATCTCCATTTCTTATATTTTCAAATGTGATGTTATTTAACGTGTTAAAATATACTCTTATATCCAATTCTTGTCAACTAAAAAATAAATATTTTAAAAAGTCTTGCTTTTTGGTTAAACTTATATTATTTATATGAATAAACAATAAAAAACCTATATTTTTATATTATAAAAATATTTTTAAAAGCAGCAAATATCAAATTCTGCTAAGGTATCACTATTAAAATAAATTCAAAACCTCATTTTTATGGTACAAATTTAACAGTCTTTATCTCAAAAGGTTCAAATTTTAATTTTAATTTTCCGTTTTCGATTTTTAAAGGTTTTTTATCTACCTCCATTAAATCTGCTTCGAATACTTTTGATGGTATTGAGAAATTAACCACTGCTTCTGTCTTACTGCCGAATGATTCAAATAGTCTTATAAAAATACAGCGAATAAAATAATTACACCAAACTTTACTTTTTTCGTTTATTTCTACATTCTGTTTGAAGTTTCAGAATTCTAAAATGTTTTTGCCTAATTTTTTTCATATTAGCAAAATCAAGCAGGAAATATTAAAAAACTAATAATTTATGTTAGTCAGGTAGGAGTGTATCGTGTATCCAATTACAAAATATAAAATATATAAAAAAATAGCAAGAAAATTTAAAAATGAATTTTTTATTGACAAGGTAAATAAATTGTCTTAAATTTTTATTTATTTATTTCTTAAATTTAATATACTATAAAAAATGGTTCTTTTCAATTAAGATTGAAAAGTATATGGTTTAAATTCTAAATTCTAAATACTAAATTCTAAACAAATTCCTGTCTGCCGACAGGCAGGCAAATAAAAGAAATTCAAAATGATATAAGTTGAATTCATAATAAATATATTTATAGCATTTGAAATTTGGATTTCGGATTTATTTAGATATTAGAATTTAGAATTTAATATTAAGGAGGATTAAAATGAATAAACTATCTCTTTTTTGCACCATCATGGTTCTCATGATTTGTCTTTTTCTTATAACTTCAGGCGTTCAATCTCAGGAAAGCAGAGATGTTCTGCGGGCTGGTATTGCAAAAATTGATATAACACCTGAAAAGCCTGTTAGGATGTATGGTTATTCTGGAAGAAAAGGGCTATCAGAAGGAGTTCATGACCGCTTGTATGCCCGGGTTGTAGTATTTGAAAATAGGGGAAAACATCTGGTTCTGGTTTCATCTGACCTCGGTAGTTTAGGTAGGACATATGAATATTTTCAGAAAGCAATTGCAGATGAATTCAGTCTCGACCAGAGTGAACTTTTTCTCAGTGGGATACACACTCACAGCGGACCAACAACCACATTAGATAAGGAAAGAGTACATCCAAATAACGTCGAATATACAGAGGGCTTGAAACCTAAATTAATAAAAGCAATTCGGGAAGCTCTCGACTCAATGAGTCCTGTACAAATTGGTGCCGGCATTGGATATTCCCCGGTCGGTATGAATCGACGTATGACAACTCCTGATGGTCCAATAACACTCGGATGCAATCCTTACGGTCCAACCGACAAGGAGGTTTTAGTGATGAAACTGGCAAAATCCGACGGTACTCCCATCGGTGCACTGTTTGATTATGCCTGCCACGCTACTTCATTAGGACCAAGAAATTTACAGATTAGCGGTGATGTACTCGGGCTTGCTGCACAGTTTACAGAAAAAATTCTTGGTAATGGTTTAATATCTCCCGAATTTGCAGGAGCCTCCGGCAACATCGATCCATGGTTTAGAGTTCTCCCTGCATTCAACACCGAACCCGGCTGGATTCCTGAACCTGTTCTCCTTGGCACTCTATTGGGCGAAGAAGTTGTGCATGTATTTCGTGATATTAAAGAACTTTCTATGGGCGGAGAAATAAAGACAGAATTTAGAACCCTTAACTTGCCGAGTAAAAAACGTAATGAGACTACTGCACAAAAAACCGATGAAACCACACCATTGAACATAACCACTGCCCGGGTGGGAGATATCGCTTTTGTTGGCTTTAGCTGTGAAATGCTGACCGAAATCGGCATGGCCATCAAAGCGGCTTCACCATATAAGCATACATTTGTGATTACACACTGCAACGGTGGGTCCGGCTATCTTCCACCAGCGCACCTCTATAAAGAAGGCGGATATGAGGTAAGGAGCAGCCGCTTTGCACCACAGGCAGCTGATATGGTTGTTAAGGAAGCTCTTAAAATGCTTTATGGATTATAACTTTTGTGGTTTATAAAAAAGTAAATCACATTCTAAAACAATGGACAGAATGTTGTTCTGTCCCGACAATCTGGATAATAACAATGGATTCTTATTCTTCAAAATGTAGAAAGATTATTTTTGTAAGTATTTTTTTTATCTTTAGTTTTTTTCCTGTGCACTATAGTTTTTCACAAGAAGTTGTGGGAATTCTACGCGCTGGTGTTTCAGCAATCGACATTACCCCTGATTTGCCCGTTCAGATGGGTGGATATGGTGCACGAACAGCTCTCTCAAAGGGAGTACACGACCGTTTAATTGCCCGTGTTACTGCATTTGAAAACAACGGAAAGCGATTGGTACTGGTTTCATGCGATTTGTGGGATATTCGAGGTGACGCAATATTTAGATATCTCCAGCAACCTATTTTGAGAGAGTTTGACCTCAAAGAGGATGAACTGTTTCTTTGTGCGACCCATTCACATGCCAGCCCGTCTCTTGCTGTCGATGAAAAAACCGGGCACCCGAACAATCTAAAATATACTGAAAAAATTAAAACAAAACTTATCAATGCAATTCGCGATGCTCTTACTAATATGGTTCCAGTTCATTATGGTGCCGGGATCGGCTATTCCCCGGTTGGTATGAACCGCCGGGAAATGAGAACTGATGGGGGTATGAGAATAGGCCGAAATCCGCATGGTGTTACGGACAAGGAAGTTCTGGTTATGAAACTTGCAAAACCGGATGGTTCAAATGTTGCGGCACTTATCAATTTTGGGTGTCATGCTACTTCATTAGGTTCAAGAAATCTCCAGATTAGTGGAGATATTCTCGGGTATGCTGAAAAGTTTGTCGAAAGGATTATCGATAATGGACTCATCGCTCCGCTATTTACCGGAGCTTCAGGTGATGTTAATCCATGGTTTACAGGTCTCCGTGAATTTAATACTGATTCCGGCTGGATTCCTGAGACAATACTTTTAGGAAATATGTTAGGTACAGAAGTAGTTCATATATTTCGAGATATTAAAAGGTTAAATTCTGGAGGCGAAATCAAAACAGTATCGAAAACTATTGAAGTTCCGGGAAAAATACAGGGTGACCCCGTCTATAAAGATACTGGACTTACCGAGACGATAAATATAATTGCTGCACGAGTTGGGGATGTTGCATTTGTGGGCTTCAATGTTGAAATGTTGACTGAGATTGGTATGGCTATTAAGGATGGTTCACCGTACAAGCATACATTTGTGATTACACACTGCAATGGCTATAATCACTACCTTCCACCTGCACACCTCTTTAAAGAAGGAGGATATGAAATTATGCGCAGTTCATTTGCACCACAAGCGGCTGATATTGTTGTCAAGGAAGCGCTCAGAATGCTTTATAGCCTTTAAATTAAATTCTTCTTTACCAGAGAAAGAATATTTTAGTTAATTTTATTGCTTTTGTTACAATTCCACTTTCCTTTTTGAAAGATTTAAGTAGAAAGTTTTTTGAAATATCATTTTTTCAAAAAGGTATTTTATTAATCTCAATTGTAAATGGAATAATTATAAAGGTTTCAGAAAAATTTCAGGGAAAGGATAAATCCTTTAAGTTGATTTATCCAAACCCTGAAAATGAAAACAAATTTATTGAAATATATGGCGCACAAACTAAAATCGGCTTGAAAAATCTTCAGAATCTATCAGGCATAAATTCTGATTACATTATCCCTTATGAAGATGGAACTTAAATCTCTGCTGGATTGTTAAAAATAAAGACTTGAGATTTTAATTATCTCTGTTTAAATTTAAACTAATATCAACAAAAGTGAAAAAATTAAAAATTTTTTAGTTGAACTAAAATTCTAATCAATAATTGATAAAATCTATTTAGGAGGTCATTATGAAAAAAGACTCTATAACACGCCGAAAATTTTTAAAGAAGACATCAATTGGTGCAACAGGTGCAGCTTTATCTGTAGGTGGGGCGACATCTGTTTATGCAAATATAGTTAAACAAGCAGATAGACCTGCAATACTCGGCGGCAAACCAGTTCGGACTGAACCTCTTGCTAAACCATGGCCTATGTATGATGACACAGATGTACAAATGTACCTCGATGCATATCACGCTAAAAATTGGTGCAGACTTGGAGGCTCACTTGTCACTGAATTTGAAAAAAAGTGGGCGGAACTCAATGGTGTGCCGTATTGTATTGCAGCAACGAACGGGACATCTTCACTCTTCGCCTCGCTGAGTGCACTTGGTGTTGGTGCCGGTGATGAGGTTATACTCTCCACTTATACTTTTGTTGCAAGTGCTAACGTTATACCAACATTATTCGCATTGCCAGTATTTGCTGATACTGACCCTGAAACCCTCAAGATAGATCCCAATTCTATAGAAGAGCGTATCACAGAAAATACTAAAGCTATTCTTCCTGTTCATATTGGTGGAGGTGCAGCCGATATGGACAAAATCATGGCAATTTCAAGAAAATATAATATTCCTGTTGTTGAAGATGCATGCCAGGCATGGCTCGGCGAGTGGAGAAACAAAAAGCTTGGTTCAATGGGAGATACAGGCTGTTTCAGTTTTCAGGTCTCTAAGAATATCCCCAGTGGTGAGGGCGGCGCAATAATCGGTTCAGACCAAAAACTTATGGATTTATGCAATGCTTTTACAAACAACAGCAGACCGCCCAGGAGAAAAGGGGCAACCCTTTCTGGATATCCTTACCCTGGATTAAATTTCCGAATGACAGAGTTTCAGGGGGCTATATTACTGGGACAGGTAAGACGCTTAGTAGGGCAGCAAAATCTCCGCATACAGAATGCTGAATATTTAGATAGTTTATTAAAAGATATTCCAGGCATTTCCCAAGTTAAAAAATACCCCGGGGAAACACGAAATGGTTATCATCTCTTTATGATGACTTATGATAAGAAATATTTTAACGGTCTACCAAAAAGAAAATTTACACAAGCAACAAGAGCTGAGGGAATTCCCATATCAACAGGATATACTCCTCTCAACAAAGAACCATTTATTGAATATCACCTCAGTTCACGTGTATTTAAATCGATATATTCAAAACAAAGACTCGATAAATTCAGAAGAGATAATCGTTGTCCTGTTAATGATGTTATTTGTGAAGATGTAGCTTTATGGATGGGACAGAGAGTATTGCTCGGCGGGAGAAAGGATATGGAAGACATTGCTGAGGCAATCACCAAAATACAGAAAAACGCTTCAAAGTTGCTATAATCTCCAAATTTTACATAACTAAACTATTTCTGAATAATCGTTTGGTTTAGTTTGGGGGCATTAATGCCCCCAAACTAATATTTAAAATAACTGCATCTCAAGATTATGCGAAAAAGATAATCTTCTATCAAAATATGCCATAAATATATGTTATCATTAATATAAATGCCCTTTTTGATAAATATTTTGTTTATTTGTGGTAAAAATTTAATACTATAATTAAATTCATTAACTAAATAAAAATATATGAACTTTATTTTGGGAGGTTACTATGAAAAAAGATTCAATAACTCGCCGAAAATTCTTAAAGAAGACATCGATTGGTGCAACAGGCGGTGCTTTATCTTTAGGTGGGGCGACATCTATTTATGCAAATATAGTTAAACAAGCAGATATACCAGCAATACTTGGCGGTACACCAGTTCGCACGAGAGGACTTGGTGTTTCCTGGCCTATTTATGATGAGTCGGATATACAAATGTTTCTAGATGCATATAAAAGCAATAGATGGTCAGAATACAGCAATCGTGATACCGAACGTGTTGTCCAGTTTGAAAAAATGTATGCAGAAACGATGGGAACGAAATACTGTGCAGCAACAAATGCTGGAACAACAGCGCTCGACGCTGCCCAGCGTGCAGTTGATGTTGGTCCCGGTGATGAGGTTATTACGCAGACTAATACCTTTATTGCGACCGCACAAACTACATTTAATTTGTATGCATTACCCGTATTTATTGATTCAGATCCTGATACTTTTATGATAAATGCTGATTTAATAGAAGAACGTATCACAGAAAACACTAAAGCTATTCTTCCTGTTCATATTGGTGGAGCTGCAGCGGATATGGACAAAATAATGGCTATTTCTAAAAAGTATAATATTCCTGTTGTTGAAGATGCCTGTCAGGCGCATATGGGCGAATGGAGGAATAAAAAACTTGGTGCTGTTGGACATTTAGGTTGCTTCAGTTTTCAGGCTGGTAAGAGTCTCTGCTGTGGTGAAGGTGGTGCAGTAATCGGAGATGATGAGAATTTAATGGCTAAGGTTGATGCCTACTCAAACAATGGAAGAACGCGATGGGGAAGTAGTTATAAAAGAATTACCTTTGCAGGTATAGGTTCTAATTTCCGCATGACGCCATTCCAGGCGGCTGTTGCAACGGGACAGTTAAGGCGTTTAGAAGAACAAAGCACACTGCGAGATGAGAATTCTGCACACCTGGAAAAATTATTAAAAGAAATTCAAGGAGTTAAACCAACTTATAAATACCTTGGACAGACACGACGGGCATATTACATCTATCAAATGATTTATGATAAGAACTATTTTAACGGGCTATCAAAAAGCAAATTTCGAAATGCAATGAGTGAAGAAGGGATTAGATTAGGAAATGGAATTGATTCTTCGCTTCACAGAGGTTCCTTCATAGAAGGATACCTTAATACACGGGCATTTAAAAATATATTCTCCAAGCAAAGGTTAAATAAATACAGAAGAGATAATCGCTGTCCAGTGAATGAAAGAATCGGCGAAGAAACAGGTATATCTCTGGGACAGAGAGTATTTCTCGGCACGAAAAAGGATATGGAAGATATTGTTGAGGCAATCGTTAAAATACAGAAAAACGCTTCAAAGTTACTGTAATCGACAAATATATCCATGCTGTTTTTTGAACAATTTTATGTTCTTAGTTTGGGGAGCATTAATCATCCCCAAACTAAGATATAATATAATTGTATTTCAAGAATGTATAAATAAAATCATTTTTTTTGAAATATTTTT
>JAUWXV010000119.1 GCA_030616165.1 bacterium
CGTAAATCCTTCCTCTGTGCCCCTTGCCCGCCTCTGGCAGGCTTGCCCTTCGGATCTGTGGTTTGGGGTTATCTTAAATCGTCATTCGTAAATCGTAAATCCTTCCTCTGTGCCCCTTGCCCGCCTCTGGCAGGCTTGCCCTTCGGATCTGTGGTTTGGGGTTATCTTAAATCGTCATTCGTAAATCGTAAATCCTTCCTCTGTGCTCCTTGCCCTTCGGGCTTGTCCTGTGGATTGGTGTTGTCACCCACAGACCGTAGGGGCGGGCTTGTCCGCCTCTGGTGGGTTTACCCGCCCTTCTTATTCTGTCCCCAAATTTTCCGTGTTATTACAAAATATAATGTAGGGGCACGGCGTGCCGTGCCCTTGTTTATTTCTTGACTGATGAAGAAATTATATCATCTTAATTTTTGACATTTGGACTTTGGATTTGATTTGGCATTTGGATTTTGACATTTGGATTTAATATATCATTTGACATTAAAAATTTGCAGTGAGCAATTTATTTCGCATCTCGAACGATTTATTGACCTCATGCTTTCACCAAAAAAACGATGAAGAAAACCAAAAAATAAAAACATTAGAAGGAGAACGAAGTTCCTTTTCTACCTGAAATTGCAATTGAACATATTCCGAGTTTTCTAAATCACATTTCCAAGAGACCGTAGGGGCACAGCGCTGCTGTGCCCTATATTATCATTTCAATCATCTTCATCCGTGTAATCTCATTTCCTGACAACATAGTTAGAAAATCATACATTTTCGTCTGGCACGATTGTAGGGGCGAATGGCATTCGCCCTCTTTAAAATGATAGTTTTTTATTCCATGCTGTAAGGGCGATTCGCGAATCGCCCCTATGTTTGGTTGGAATGAAAATGGATTAAAAGGTAATGGTATTTTGATTCCAAAATTACTATTATATGTTTGTATCTTGCAGAATTAAGTGTTAAATTGGAATTTAAAATTAGCAGAATCCTTAATGTTCTCTTTTAGAAAATTGATATGGGGAATATCGAATTAATTAATATTTTGTTAGCACATCTTAAAAAACATATAATTGTAAAAAATGGAGGAAGACATGAACAGGAATTTAAAAAAATCAATTATAAGTTTATTTGCCATTTTAAGTTTTTGTATTTTCAATTCATCATCTGTAACAGGACAAATATCTTATTTAAATTCAATTAAGAAGATAGACATTCATACTCATATCGTAAGCGATGCTTCTTATCTTAAAGATGTTATGGAAGAATTGAATATGAAATTTTTTACAATTTGTACAAGAGGCACGGATATGGACAGGATAAACTTTCAGGTCAATGCGGCGAAAGAGTTTTGTAATCAATATCCCCGGTATTATGCATGGAGCACCACATTTGATCTAACTCACAGGAATGACACAGACTGGATTAATCAGGTAAAGAGATATTTGAAAGATAGTTTTGATAATGGAGCAGTTGCGGTAAAGGTTTGGAAGGATATTGGAATGCAGATTAAGAATCCTAATGGTGAATACATTCAGATTGACGATTCTATGTTTAATCCGATTTTTGATTATATCGAGCAGGAGGGGAAGACATTGTTTGCTCACATGGGAGAGCCGATTCAAGCCTGGATGCCTCTTCCAATAGGAGCTGATGGAAAACCCAGAAGTTATTGGGCAAACAATCCTGAATGGCATTTCTGGGATAAGCCTGATAAACCTTCTTACAATGAGATTATCGCAGCAAGAGACCATGTGCTGGCAAAACATCCAAACTTAAGAGTTGTAGCATGTCATTTAGGAAGTCTTGAGTTTGATGTTGATGAAGTGGCTAAAAGGTTCGATAAATATCCTAACTTTGTGGTTGATACCGCTGCAAGAATTGGGAATTTAATGAGCCAGGAGAGGGGAAAGGTAAGGGCATTTTTGATTAAGTATCAGGACAGGATTTTATACGGAACAGATATGTTTGGTGGAATGATAACCTCATCTGGTGCAAAGAGGACCCCAGAACAAGCAGAAAGAGCAAAGCAGTCTTTATCGCGGAGATATAGTAATGATTTTGAATTCTTCGCTACAGACAACGAAATATCGAGAAGGGATTATTCAATTCGGGGATTGGCACTGCCGAAAGAGGTTCTATACAAGATTTTTTACGGGAATGCAGTAAGATGGGTTCCAGGAATAAATAAGGATTTTTAATAAGTGTTTTAAAAACCGCACTTGAATCAAATATCTCCGCTTAATCTTTTAAAACTACTGCCATGTTAAATAACATATGTTCTTTTTTGTAATTTTTATAAAAAAAGTTGACTTTAGTTAAGCACTTTTTTAATGAGAAAATAAAAAAAGTTCCTTAATTTTTATATTTATATAATTTTTAAAAATATGTTAACGGACAGAACGCTGCTTACACACTGTGCCTGCACTTTGTGTTCTGTCCCTACATAATAATCATTTGTGATTAAATATATTGTAGGGACAGGACATTGTCCTGTCCTTCTGTTCTTATTAAAATTCGGGGACACAATACTAATTATTGACAACATACTCATAAATTCTGCGTCACAATACTTATTTCTTGATCGTAATTCGGGCATAATTCGGGGACACAATACTAATTATTGACAAAGGTAAATTTGTATGTTTAATTATGGCACGATTAGCTTGAGTTATAGCTTTCGGTTATTCGCAAATTCTGCGTCACAATACTTATTTCTTGATAATATGTTTAGATAATTATACATTTTCGTATGGCTCGATTGTAGGGGCGAACCCCTGTGCTTGCCCGCCTATGGAGGGTTCGCCCTCTAAAAAAACGTGTAGAAAAACCAAAAAATAAAAACAAATAAGTAGTGTATCCCCAAATTTATACAATCCGTCTCATCCCTGAATACCTTCTCTTTTCTTCTCTGTGCCTCTGCGGTTAAAAATAAATAAAATTTCCCTTGACTTTTCATCATTAATTTGTTATATTATTACATAACAATAATTGAAATTATTATAATATATACCAACGCTAATAATTTTTAAATGAAAAATGCCCTTTTTTTCGAATAAATATTACCTTTAACCCTTGAATATAAATAAATTAACCCCTGGCACAAAATTCCCAAAAACCCACATATATGGGAAAAATGGGAATTTTGACACTTTTTTCCCACAAAATGGAGTAAATTTTCCCATTTCATAAATACCCGGAGTTTTTTGAACTTCAACTTTTTCTATTATAAGAGTTAAAAATAATAAAATTATAAAAAAGGAAGCACAAAAAAGTGAAAATAAAACTAAATTCACATAAAATAATTTAACAATTTTCTTTTATATTTCAACATTTTTAATTTCTTTATTCATTAATTTTTACAGCAATTAAAAAATAATTTAAAAAATTATTACTCCGAGACATTACTCAAATTCAAGAAAATCTTGTATTTCATTAAATATGTTCTCTTCGGGAGTAATTGATAATTTTATATTTTTTTCTGAATCTAAAAGCCTGTAAATTTCGGTGGTTCTACTAAAAGAGGAATAAAGTTCCTCTTTTGAAAGGGATTTGTTCACAGAATTAACCGCATTAATTATTAAAAGACGTTTTGCTGCTGCAAGGGATGCAATGTCAGGTATATCGGCAAGTTTCAGTATATTTGGAATAAAGATAATGTATGGGTGTTTGAATTCTTCCTGTGATATATACGAATTGGGGATATTCTCTGCGATAACTCCTTTTATTTTATCAGAGAGAGCTCCAGCGAAAATAGCCATCAGACCTTCTGCACTTTTACCATAAACAAAAATTTTCTCTTTATCAATTTCTGGATGAATAGACATAAAGTCAACAGCCATAATAATGTCATAGACCCTTTCTCCGAGAATGTGTCTTCCGGAGACGATTGAATTTCGCACAATGATTGATTCCCCTTTTTCGGGCTCTTCTGGATTGAGAGCAGTTTCGCCAGTTCCCCGTAGATCTGGAAGCATTACTGCATATCCATCATTAACAAACTCCATCACCATTTTTTCTTTTAATGCTTCCTCCTTACCCAATCGGTTTAAGTATATTATAACAGGTTTTTTAGTAGATTCTGTTTTTGGCAGAAAAATCAAAGAAGGGATGTAAATATCATATTCGCTTCTGTATAAAATTTTTTCAAATCTGAAATTATCTTCTTCTATTTTTCGGGTAATTTTCGCTTCGTATGGTTTTTCGAGTGGAAGCCCTCCAAAAATTTCATCGATTAATTTATTTTTTAAAGTAGTTTTATGTATTTCCCAATCTTTTTTATTTCTTATTTCTTTTTTTATTGGAAGGTTCTTTGCGATTTTATAGTTTAAAGATAGCAGAGTTTCAGGAGATTCCAACTCCACTCCGTTAGATAAAACCTTGAAAACCTCGGCGTCGACTGGTAGTGTGCTGAATCCTGGTTCTTCGGTATGAAAACCTGGTTTATTATTAAACCAGTGGTCGAACCACCCGTACATTGCTTCGCGCATAGATTTGTTATAGTCGTGCTTCGCAAAGATCTCAACCTTTTTGACCTTTTCACCTTCATTGATTATGTTATATATCTTTTTTGTTTCAAAGAAGGACTCTCTTCCAGCGGATATGGGAAAGATAGGGTCAAGAACTGTGTTAATATATAGAAGAGGTTTTGGAGCAGTTGCTGCTGTTATGTCCCACAGGTCAGCATACCGGAGTATATTTGGAGTAGTTTCACATACGCAGCCAATTCCTCTAAAAAATAAACCTTTTAGAGTACATATTGATGCAACAGGAACAACAACTTTAATTCTCGGGTCGAGAAGTCCAGTGTACATTGTCTGATTACCACCACCTGATGCACCGGTAATTCCAATCTTTTGTGGGTCAACATCGTCTCTTGTGAGCAGGTAATCTACTGTCCTTATATTATCCCATATTTGAAGCCCTTCAAGTGTAATCCCAGTAGGGAACAAAAAGTAGGAATTTCCGTGTCCAGTGTATTTTCTTTCTCCGAACCCATAGGCGTCGAGCATCAATGCAATATATCCAAGTTTTGCGAGACCAATACCGCGCGATTGAACTTGCGGCTGATAGCGACCATACTCCCAGTGACCATGTGGACATATAATCGCAGGCACAGGAGAAGTAATGTTTTTAGGTACAAATACATTTGCTGTAACATACACTCCGGGCATACTCTGGAAGAGGAGTTTTTCAATGATGTAATCTCCCATATCTGTTTTTCCTGTGATCCGGGCATGTAGGTCTGTCTTTTTATTGGGTTTCCATCCGAAAGATTTCCAGAGACCATTTATTATTTTATTCCTATACTCTTCGAATTCGTATTTGTTTTGTGGAAGTTTTTTGTTTATGTTAAATTCATCAACGAGGCGCCTGAAATGGTCATCCATCATATTTTCATAAGGGAATTGAAGTACCTTCCATTTATCGTCCTGATTTTCTGGCTTCAAAATACTAAAAACCGCAGATGATATTGATAATAAAATCACCATTGATAATATTAATAAAGTTTTTAAATTTTTCATTTTTAATCCGTTTTAATTTTGTTTTATTTTATTAATTTTCAGCGCAGAATCTTTTAACCAGTTTGCAATAAATATATAACGCTTTTCTGTAACTTTTTTCAAAGATTCTCTCGTTATTGCGTTGAATATGATTGTATTTGTATAAATATTATTAATGAGAAAAACGCAAAAAATTCTTAAACTAAGTCCTGAGGTAGAATATGAATGATTTCGTCAAAACCTTCATCGAGGGTTGGTTCTTCGAACTCTGATTCCAACCTATCAAAAATATCCTCCAATTCCCAGAGTTTTTCTTCTGATATTTCTTTGGTATTTTTATAATTTTCTTTGCATATTTCAATAGGTATTTTGAAGTATTTGCAAATAATTTTGATTTCTTCTTGTTTATGGGTATGAGCTTCTCTTTGTTTTTTGTACTTTTCTATTATTTTAATAAACCTTTTTCTTCTTTTTTTATTGACATTGGTTCTGTCTATCACAATATTGAGTTTATTTGAAAGAGTATCTGTTATTAATTTTTCTTCGATATCGTAATAAATATATTTCCATTCAATCTTGTATTCTTCGTTAATAGAGTGAATTATGTCATCGAGACAAACCCTTACATCAAATGGATGGAATTCTCTGCTGTGAATAGTCTTCCCACATGCCGGGAATCCCACCATTACAGTTAGGGATTGTTCTTGTTTGAAAAATTTGTGTGAAGGCTTAAATGGAAGGTTTATATTTTTTGCAAATTTCTCATCTGTCTTTGTATTGCCAATTACAATGGAGTTGAGCATATCCATTTTTTCATTTTCTAATATGTTCTCTAAAATTTCTTTATTTGGTTTGGACTTTTCGGTTTCTTTGCCGATGAAATATCGGAAACTCGGACGGTATTCTTCATCAAAAGAATTAATAATATTTCTGCATATTGTTTCCTGTGTTTCTCTTGTTGTTGTTCCTTTTGATATGCCAGGCTGGTTTGTTGTGATTACAATATGAAATCCATCATCAAGCATCCTTTCTATTATTTCTTTTACATTAGTCTGGAACTCACAGTCCTCGGGATTCCTCGGGAATATATTTCCAGAGGAGGATTTTATCAGTGTTATATCTCTGTTAAAAAAGACAAATTTTTTCTCTGTTTTATTTTCCATTATCACCTCTGTATAAATTTTATTAAATTTACTTGGTTTAAAATATAGTTCAGAAAAAAAAATAAGTCAAGAATTTAATTTTATTTAGAATTTGTTAATTATAGTGAAAATTTCTCAGAATTAAAGTATTTTTGCTAAGATTCCGATTATAGTAATACCCGTTGTTTATCTTCTTTCCAGATTGATAAAACGAAATTTTAAAAAATTCTCGATAAATCAAACAATCACAAATATAATATTGGCATTATTAAATGCCTGAAAGTTGGTTAATACTATTAGAAATGTATGATATAAAAATATAATGTTAATTTAGGGGATTTGATTTATCGAACTAAATATCTAAAATATTTCTATTAATTATAAAGAAAAGAAGAATAATTAGAATTCTTTTTACAAATTTTCGAAAAGATGCTCCGAGTTTAAAATATATTAAAGTTTGTTAATAAACCCTAATAAAGGAATAAAATATATCAAGGAGGATAAAATGCAGGTACATTCAATCTCGCAGGGGTATAATAGTTTAACACAGCCGCCGAATATTAATAGAAAAGAAGAAGAGACTATTTCAATCAGAAGTGAGAGTTATAAGGTTTCGCTTTCATCGGAGTTTAAACTCTCGGCTGTTAATATTACTTATACCGAAAAAGGAAATAAATTGAATAAAAATGAAGAAAAAAATAGTCTTCAGAAAACGACGGGTGATTCTACAGAAAACCTCGCAAAAACTAAGGAGGATATCAGAAAGGAGATAGAACTTCAGACTGTTCAGTTACTAAAAAAATATCTGGAAAAATTTCCAGAAGTCAAAAGTAGCTTGAAAGAGTTTTTCGAGAATAATCCTGAAGCATTAGACCAGATAAAAGCAGGTGAAATTCCAGAATACTTTAATGTTGAAAATACTGCTAAAAGAATATTAGATATATATTTTTCAAAATACAATGGAGAAGATAAAAAAACTTTTGCAGAGCGTGCAAGGAGTATAATTTCTCAAGCATATCGTGAGGTGGAGCAGATTGTGGGAACACTTCCTGACATTGTCATTCAGACAAGAGATAAAGTATATGAGATTCTTGATAAATTTGTAAAGGGGGAGGATGTATCGGAGTTTGTAAAAATTGGTAAAAAACAAGATTAATACTTTTTTCTTTCCGGCTTTATTTTATTTTTTTAGGGTTTTACTTTCTTTCCAAAGAAAGTAGGCTCCACCAGAGCGGATCTGTCTTAGGCGGAAATAAAGCTTTACTAATATTCCCCCGAGTAATCGGGGGAATATTAGTAGGTTTTCCCAGCCATAGGCGGGTCCTTCGGATTTCTTACTTCTTTTTCAAAAGAAGTAAGAAATGACCTAAAATTTCTTAATATATATACTTGTATTTTGTCCTTCTATTTCGATTCTATCCTTTTCATCTCCCAATTTACCCGATATTTTCAATGCGTTTGAAGATGTGCTTTCATGGTAAACCGGGAAATCACAATCTATTTTCCCAAATGTGGTTGATGCACCAAAACTTGCAGAAATTTGCTCTGGAAGAGTTAATTTGATAATTCCAAAGGAGGTTTCGAGTTTCACAAGCCTTTCCTGGTATGATTCTTTTTTCAGTATATCTTCAACAGTTATATTGCCGTGTCGATTTTCCACAATAACACTTCCACCTGCATTTTCAATATTTACAGGAGAAAAAGAATTGCTTACTTCAACATTCCCGGATATATTTTTTGCATTAACGAGAGCATGTCCATTTTCCACATGGAGATCACCATTAATAGTAATTGCCTCCACAGAACCGAATTGGTTTATTATCTCAGTATTTCCCTGTATATTCTCCGCTTCAACTTTACCGTGGCTGTTGTTAATTTGTGTTTCTCCATATATATCTCTGCATATAATTGAACCAAAAGAGTTTGTCAGTGTGGCTTTATCACCTAACTCTTCAACGGTTATTTTACCGTGTCCACCATTAATGATTGAAGTTCCTTTAACATTATAAACAGAAATCTCGCCGAATCGGTTATTTACATTTAAATCTCCTATTACGTTTGTTATATTGAGTGAACCGTGCTCATTTGTTATATTTGCATCTCCATTGATTTTTTCAGCTGCCAATTCACCAAATTTATTTCTTAAATTTGTTAAACCAGTCAAATCCCCAGCGGTTAATTTACCGAAACCGTTTGATATCCTAAAACTCCCTGAAACACTTCTCAAATCTGTATCTCCAAAAGAATTTTCTATTTCTAAATCAGTATTTTCAGGAATTTCTATTTTATAAGATATGGAGAAATTTTTAATGTCGTCTCTATCCCTTTCAGGATAATAAGTTATAATTCTTACCATATTGGGTCTTTCTTCGATTCTCAATTCCATCTCTTCAAGGAATTCCTGAGCCAATTGTTCCCTTCTGGATGAGACTCTTTTTTCTCCTGTGATTGAGATCTGGTCATTTGTACCAGTGCGGACATCAATATCTCCAAAACTGTGTTCAATTTTAATTGTCATTCCGGTTTTTGCAGGAATTGTTATGTTAATGTCTTCTGAAATATAGTTCCCCCATAATCTTCTTTCTTGATTTTGCTCAGGTTTAACCGATGGAGTCGGCAAATAACCGTGTAACACTGGTAGAGGTGGTAGTTCTGGTAGAGATGGCAGTTCTGGTGGAGACGGTGGTTTAATATGTTCCATATGTGATTGACCAAAATTTGGAAAAGATATAAATAATATGAAGCAAATTAGAAATAATAGATAAATTTTAGTCTTCATTTTATGACCTCCTACGTTAAATTTTTTAAAAATAAGAAATATTTTCAGACATTTTTTGCAGTGTTTCTACCTTTTCTTTATAAGCAAGAGCAAGGTATTTTCTCGCATTTATGTTATATTCATTTTGATTTATAGCTTCTTGGCATTGTAATATGAATTCGTCAAGTAAAGCCAATTTTTCTTGATATAACTGATAAAACTCAGGGTCAATATATTCTTCACTGCTTTCAACGAGTTTAGAAAATTTTTCAATCGCAGCAAGATACTCATTTTCAGTTTCTTCCAATTCCGCTGCTGCTTCTGCTTGAAGCCTTATTTTTTCTTCTGGGGAAAGAGGTCTCAGGAAATAATAGTTGAGCCCGACAGCTAATAAGAGTATAAAACTTATGCCAATTACAGCAGGTTTTAGTGGTATTATTTGTCTGGATGGTATGAGGTTTTTGATAATGCTTCTGATTTTTTCTTTTAAGGGTATTTTGGCTATTTTACGTTTAATATTTGACTGAACGACATTGTTAATTTTTTCCCATAATTCTTCTGGTGCTTTGAATTCAGGGAGAGTTTTGACTTTTTTGTTAATCAAGATTTCTATTTTCATTTCATTTTTACAATTTTTACATTCCTCAAGATGATTTTCAAGTTCAGGTGTTAAGCCTGATTCCTCATATTTTCTCCAAAAATTCTTACATTTCATCTTTTAAGACCTCCATATAAGGGAGTAAATTTTTTCTTAAAATTGATTTTGCTGCTGAAAGTTGGGATTTTGAAGTTCCCGGTGCAATATTCATAATTTTTGATATTTCCTCATGCTTAAAACCTTCTACCTCATGAAGAACAAAAACAGTTCTGTATCCTTCCGGGAGTTTTTGAATTTCTTTTTCTATAATGACATGAACAGAACCTGGTTGCTTTTCCATATAAGGTAGTGAAGGGATATCATCTATTACATCAAAACTTTTATCTTTTTCGTATTTCTTCCTTTTTCTTAAATTATCGAGACTTGTGTTAACAGCCACCTTATAAATCCATGTGGATAATGAAGAATGTCCTCTGTAATTATTGATATTTTTGAATAGTTTTATAAATATATCTTGTGTTGTATCTTCTGAATCCTGTATATTTCCAATCATACGGACGGCAGTTGAAAATACTTTATCTTTATACATATCAAATAATTCCTTAAAGGCGTTTTGCTCTCCTTTTTTACATCTTTCTACTAATTCAGTTTCTGAAGTTGTTCTATTATGTTTGTCCAAAAATCCCTTCTTTCTATTTTTTTAGACGATAAAACTTTTAATAAGGTTGGTTGTAATTCTTCTTAATGCAACTTTTTTAATTTGATATATTCATAAATTTTATTTTTATTGTGAATAACCTGTATCCATACATATATTTAAGCATAACTGAATTTGTCATGTCTATTCCCATGTTAAATAACATATGTTCTTTTTTGTAATTTTTATAAAAAAATTTGACTGGAGTTAAGCATTTTTTTAATGAGAAAATAAAAAAAGTTCCTTAATTTTTATATTTGTATAATTTTCAAAAATATGTTAACGGACAGAACGCTGCCTGCACACTGTGTTCTGTCCCTACATAATAAT
>JAUWXV010000286.1 GCA_030616165.1 bacterium
TCCGGGTATCGGATTCGATTTAAAGGGGAATAGGCTTGGTTATGGAAAAGGTTATTATGATAGATTTCTTGTTAACACAGATGCACCTAAAATTGCTCTTGCTTACGAATTCCAGATTATCGATAATATTCCTACTACAAACAATGATATCCCGGTAAATATCATTGTTACCGAAAATAGAATAATAAGAATTTAAATGATGACTTATTGGGGTTTTTTGCGATATATTATTATAAAAGTATTAACAGAGAAATCGCTCGATTATAAAATAAATATGTATTTAAATTTTTTAAATAAATTTAGATTATTTAATTTTAATATGATGATTTGACGATAATTAATTGTATTAATTTATTTTTACAAAAATTAATGTATGGATTCGATTCATCGAAGCCGATATATTAAAAATAGCAAATTTCGGATATATCGGGCGCCATAAATCGCGCCCCTATATTGGATGATGAAATAAGAAAATTATGTTTATTAAAAAAAAAATTCTGTTTTTTATTATAATATTTTTCTTGACAATACCCTCTTTTTCATCATACTCAAAAATTAATAAATTCGATAAAACCACTAAACAGGAAAATTTATCGGACACAGTTTCATCCAATAAAGCAGAAAGCGATACTATAGTTAAATATTACGGCTCTCCTATTGAATACTCACTCGATAAAAAGATAATATATATTTATGGAACGGCATCAAAACCGGCAAAAGTTATTTACAAGAATATGACTCTTGAGGCTGGAAAAATCACAGTTCTTCTCGACAGCAGTCTTATAATTGCGGAAGGAATTCCGGATACAACCTCTGATGGGAGTGATAACAATCCCCTGATTGCAAAACCAGTATTCACACAGGAAGGACAGGAACCATTCAGAGGGGAAATAATAATTTACAATATAAAAACAAGAAAAGGAAAAGTAAAGGAAGGCAGAACAAAGTATGAAGATGGGTATTACTTTGGAGAAAATATAACTATGGTAAAGGAAGATATCTTCCAGATAAGGAATGGATATTTTACTACCTGCGATATCGAAGACTACCCCCATTTCAGATTTAAAGGGGGAAGGATGAAAATGAAAATTGATGATAAAGTCGTGACTGAACCGATTATAGTTTACATAGGAGATATACCGGTATTCTATTTTCCTTTCGGAATAATGCCAATAAAAAGGGGGAGACATTCTGGTCTTTTATTCCCGACCTTTGGAACAAGTCTAAATGAAGGGAGATTCTTAAGGGGGCTTGGATACTATTTCGCTCCCAATGACTATATGGATGCAAAGTTTATTATAGATTTTTTTGAAAACACCGGGTTTATGTTTCGTGGAGATACAAGATATTCAAAAAGGTATGTTCTCTCCGGAAATATTTCAGGCTCAATAACCCGTAAAAACTTCATTTCCGGAAAACAGGAAAGACTCTGGGACTTACAAATTGACCACAGACACCAGATAGCACCCGATATGAATTTTACAATAAATGGAAAATTCGCCTCTGACGGAAGTTTTTATAAAAATACGACTTTAAACCGACAGTACAGGTCAGTAAGAGAACTTATTTCGAATGCGACATTAAATAAAAACTGGGCAAAATCTAAAAACAGCATCTCAATAAACTTTAGAAGAAGGCAGGACCTTGAACTTGGGAATATCTCTGAGACATTTCCCCAGATAAGTTTTAACCATACTTCTCCAATATATGTATTCAAAAGAGGTGAAACCGCTTCACCAATTTCTGCGGGAATTAAAGAAAGGTGGTATAATACTTTTAATTTTAGATATAATTCAGTCCTTATAAACCGAAAGTCAAAAAGAAGGAATATTAAAGATGAACCATTTGATGTCAAAGTTCGGAGTGGAATTCGGCATTCATTTAGTTTTCTTGCACCCCAGACAATCTCAAAATGGCTGAAATTAAATCCATTTCTTAACTACAGAGAAGAATGGTTTATCAAAACCGATAAAAAGATTCTCGACGAAAATAACAAAATAATAACCACTGAGGAGACAGGTTTTGCATCAAGAAGAATATTCAATTCTGGATTTACTGCAAATACAAAAATTTACGGTATTTTCGCACCAAATATAGGAAACATAAAAGCGATTCGCCACACAATTGCGCCAAGTGTAAGTTTTTCATATCAACCCGATTTTTCTTCAGAAGGATTTGGATATTATGATACGGTTGCAGATTCTTTAGGTGTACCACATAAGTATGACAGGTTTTCAAGTTCCATTTTTGGCGGAACTTCAAGAGGGAAATCCCAATCTATGTCTGTAAATATCCAGAATCTTTTCCAGATAAAAACTTCAAATGGTGAAAGTGAATCCAAATACGACCTGTTCAACTTGAATTTTTCCACCGGTTATAATTTCGCTGCAGAGGAGTTCAAATTCGGGAATCTCCGGACATCTTTCAGGACATTAAGTTTTTTTGATATCGATATTTCAGCGGTTCATTCTTTATATCGTTTCGACGAAAGTCAGAAAAAAGTTGTCAACCGCTTGATTAAAGGATTTCCAAGACTTGTATCTTTTCAGGCGGTCACCAGTTTTAGTATTACTGGTGGGAGGGAAAAGCCAGAAGTTTCTGCTGAACTTGCTCCAGAAGAAAAATTTGAAGACACCACAGCAGAAGATAAACAGGACAGATTTTACGAAGACAGAGGCACTCCATTAATGCATATACCCTGGAATTTTTCTATGGGGCTCAGATATTCATTAAATAAATATAATCCTCTCAATCCATCAGAAACCTTTTCAGTTACGCCAAAGTTGGGTTTTAATTTGACCAGAAACTGGAAAATCAATTACAACGCCGAATTTAATTTGATAAGTAAAAAATTAATTATTAACGATTTTACTTTTTATCGAGACCTTCACTGCTGGGAGATGAGATTTGACTGGACTCCATCAGGAACAAGAAAGGGTTTTTTCATTATAATAAGAATCAAAAGCCCCAGCTTCAAAGACCTGAAAATAGAAAAGAAAGATTACGGCGGTTCTGTATTTGGTAGAGGATATTAATTTTAATTCGTTTATTCACCAAATTTATATTATTTATTTGATTTTAGATAAAAACATACATATTTTACACTTCAGAAAATATTGAATATTTTTGCATGCATAAATGTACATAAATTAAAAGATTAAGAAATAATAGAAGAAATGATTCAAAACTCATCAGTACTTTCTATATCGGGAATAATAAAAAAATTTGGGGACCTTACTGCAGTTAAAAATTTATCTCTTAAATTGTCAAAAGGTGTAATCTGTGGTCTTCTCGGACCTAATGGAGCAGGAAAGACCACAACTATAAGGATGATAATGAATATCATAATTCCCGACAGAGGCGAAATTAAGATTCTTGGGAAAAAAATGGATGAAAAACTCAAAGAGAAGATTGGCTATCTTCCAGAGGAGAGGGGTCTTTATCCCAAGATGAAGGTAGATGACCTTCTGAGATTTTTTGCTGGTATTAAAGGAATTTCAAAAAAGGAAGCAAAAAAGATAATCAATTACTGGCTCGAAAGGCTTGAGATAGCAGATTGGAAAACAAAAAAGATTAATGAACTTTCCAAAGGTATGCAGCAGAAAATACAGTTTATTATAACTATATTTAATGACCCACAACTTCTTATCTTAGATGAGCCTTTTATAGGACTTGACCCGATAAACACCGAACTTTTCAAGGATATTATACTCGAATTGAAACAAAAAGGTAAAACTATTCTTTTTTCTACTCACATAATGGAACAGGCAGAAAAGTTGTGTGATGAGATTTGCCTCATAAACAAGGGAGAAAATATTCTTAGTGGTAAATTGAGCCAGATAAAAAGAAATTTCGGTAAAAACACTGTTATAGTGGAGTATCAGGGTGACGGCGATATCTTTAGGAATTCGGCTGATATTGCGAAATACAATGATTACGGGAATTATGTTGAACTGGAATTAAAAGAGGAGGTTGAATCCCAGAGTTTTTTAAAGAAGATAATCGACAAGGTCAATATACAAAAATTTGAGGTTATGGAACCTTCCTTAAACCAGATATTTATAGAAAGCGTAAAAAAAAGTAGTTAACATGATTTATCCGTAAAATTTACATTTATTGTGAATAATACGTATTTTTACATAGATTTAAGTATATCTTAACGTGTCATGTCGAGCGAAGTCGAGACATCCCTTTTTTTTTGAGATTTCTCGACTGCGTCCTTCGGACTCCGCTCGAAATGACACTACCATTATTTCATGTAATTCAGCATTTATGAATAATACAGGTTAACAAGCATAAGAATAAAAATGGGTAAAATATTCAAGGTTATACAGCGTGAATACTTGGTCTTTGTGCGTACTAAAGGTTTTATAATAGGCACCCTTATCGTACCCATCATAATGGTAGGATTTGTATTTATGCCGATTATTTTTACTCAGGTGAAGTCGGAAAAGC
>JAUWXV010000336.1 GCA_030616165.1 bacterium
ATATACTATCGGTTCAATGCTATTCTCATACATTTTAATTATTTCCAGCAGAAGTTCTGGAGTTTTATGTGCTGAACTTATATGCAGTCTTGAATTTATCCCAAATGACTCAAGTCCTTTCCTTATTTTTCTTGCATGCTCTAAATCTTTATCCGAAGCAATTATCACCGGTACAAAACACCCTTTTATATAGTTTTTCTTTTTCAGGTTATATATAATTCTCTCATTTATAGGAAAAGGATTAAATTCAAATTCTTTTCCGGTAATCTTTTCGTAAACACTTATATACCTTCTTGATACTTCGACAATCATATTATCCGGCATCACAGGCTGTTCTCCATCCCCCATAAAGCCATGCTCTCGAAGCCATTTTCGTACAAATTCTTTATCCTGATACTTCTTATCTTTTTCCCAGAACCTCGAAGAATCCGGAGTATGTATTTCATCTATTAAAATAATTTCACCATCTAATTGACCGAACTCATATTTAGTATCCACGAGGGTTAAACCTCTTATTTTTAGAATTTCTTCACCTCTCTTGAAAAGTTCAATTGAAATCTTCTCAATTTTCTTATAAACATTCTCAGAAATGATATTATTTTTGATTATTTCTTCCCGAGAAATCTCCTCATCATGCACACTTACAGCTTTTGTGGTAGGCGTAATAATTAATTCAGGAAGTTCCTGGTCTTCTTTCAAATTATCCGGAAGCCTCACACCACTGACCTCTTTCTTCTCCAGGTATGATCTCCACGCTGACCCAGAAAGATACCTTCTAATCACAACCTCAACACTAATTGGTTTACATTCTTTAACAACCATAACATTTGGGTCAGGAACATCAATCATGTGATTTTCAACAACATTTTTTGTCTTTTCAAACCAGAATTCAGCAAGTTGATTTAAAACCTGCCCTTTAAAGGGAATTCCTTTTGTTAAAATTCTGTCAAACGCCGAAATCCTGTCAGTTGTAATCATAACCCTTCTATTTCCAGAGATATGATTATCCCTGACTTTACCTGAATAGAGCCTTCCAAGTTCAGGTATATAACTACTCTTCATCAAATTATTTATATTTTGGCGTATTCTATCCTCTTTGCACATTTTCTATCCCTCAATCTTTCCTTTTCAAAAATTTTCGCATCTTTAATATCTGTTGGATAACTGCCATCAAGACATGCCTTACAGATATTTTTTCCAAGAACTGCGAATAAACTCTTTAAATCCTGATAAAACAGGAGGTCTGTTCTTATTTCCTTTTTTATCTCATCTTCGTTTTTACGAAAAGCAATCAATTCAGATGAGGAAGGAAAATCTATACCATAATAACATGGATATTTTAAAGGTGGACAAGTTGCAATAAAATATACATTTCTTGCTCCAGAACTTTTCAACAGTCTTATAATATTTTTAGAAGTAGTGCCACGAACGATACTGTCATCGACCACTATTATATCTTTACCTGAAATTTCCGAATAGACAACATTCAATTTTAACCTTACGGCATTTTCTCTTTCCTGAGCAGAACTCATAATAAATGTTCTATCGATATATCTGTTCTTTATCAATCCTTCTCGATAAGGTATTCCGAGTTCTTCTGAAAGGCTTAATGCAGCTGTCCTGCTTGTATCAGGAACTGGAATTATAAGGTCCGCTTTTATTCCTCTAAGTTTCTTTGCGAGTTTTTTTCCAAGAGACAACCTCGCTTTATAGACACTTATACCATTTATTACTGATTCAGGTCTTGCAAGATATACCCATTCGAACATACAGGGCTTTTCTTTTGAATTTGTTAAAACCTCTGAATGAATCTTTAAATTTTTATCTATAAATACGACCTCACCTGCTTTTAAATCCCTCACTACCTTATATTCCAAAGAATTAAAAACAACATCTTCAGAAGCAAAAGCATAACTTCTTTTCCCATCTTTAATTTTCTCTCCCATAATCAAAGGTCTTATACCCCTCGGGTCTTTGAATGCAAATAATCCCTTACCTCCAACTACCCCGATTACCGAATATCCACCTTTTGCTTTTTTAAATACTTCTTTAACTGCTTTAAAAATAACCTCTTCAGAAAAGCGGGAAGTTGTTAATTTATCACAAAAAAGATTAAGCATTATCTCAAGGTCATTATCAGTATATGTGATTCTTCTCTTTTTTTCTTTCAGATAATTTTTCAGTGATAAATAGTTAATAATATTACCATTATGAGCCATACCTACCCCATAAGGATAGGTCAGAAAAAATGGCTGTGTATCTGAAAAAGCAGAACCCGCGGTAGGATATCTGTTATGACCTATACCAATCTCTCCTGGCAGTTCCTCAAGATTTTTTTTATCAAAAATCCTTTCTACAAGTCCAAGCCCTTTTTTGATATAAAAATTTTCTTTAAATGTAAGTATTCCTGCAGCGTCCTGTCCTCTATGCTGAAGATTCAACATTCCTATAAACAACTCTTCCGATACATTCTCACTCCCTATTATGCCGATTATTCCACACATATTATAAATAATTAACAGAAAATTATGTTTAAAATAGAACTTTGTCAAAAAAATAGTTTAAGAAAGATTCCGAAGATCCTGAACATGTTTCAGGATCGGAATGACAGGCAATGTTACTGTCATCCTGAACTTGTTTCAGGATCTACATTTATTTTATACATTTCTATAATGAAGTAACCACTCTGTTACAGGGCAGATTGAGAGTGGCTATCTCACAAAAAGAATCTTTGTTCTCCGTACAATTATGCTAACAATAATAAAAATTCTTACTTTTTTACTTAAAATCAAACTTTTTTATAGACAGTTTGTCATTCCCACGAAAGTGGGAATCCAGTAATATTTAGGAGCTAAACAACGTATGGATTCCCGCTTTCACGGGAATGACTTCTTGTGTTAATGATGTTTTTGATTATTTCTAAAAAAGTATTTTCGTGAAATCCTATTTAAAATAAAATTCTT
>JAUWXV010000088.1 GCA_030616165.1 bacterium
ATAAACCCTTCATCTCTAATACCTTCGTTATCGCTGCCGTCAATGTTGTCTTACCATGGTCTATGTGTCCTATCGTTCCTATGTTTATATGCGGCTTCGTCCTCTCAAACTTCGCCTTCGACATCGGTTCCTCCTTTTTTAATCAACAAAAAACGCATAGTTAAAAAATTTCATTTTTTATAAGAGCCCACGACCGGGGTTGAACCGGTGACCTCATCCTTACCAAGGATGTGCTCTACCAACTGAGCTACATGGGCTTAATATACATTAAACACTTGCCCCCAGGAGATCTTCACATGATACCATATTCCTGAGGGCAAACCTATGAGCGGGAGACGGGGCTCGAACCCGCGACAGTCAGCTTGGAAGGCTGACGCTCTTCCAACTGAGCTACTCCCGCTTCAATAAATATGTGGTGAGGGAAGGATTTGAACCTCCGAAGGTATAACACCAGCAGATTTACAGTCTGCTCCTTTTGGCCACTCAGGAACCTCACCCCAAATTAAATAAAATTAAAATAATACATGCTAAAAAACTCAATTAGAAGAGCTGGCAGAGGGATTCGAACCCCCGACCGGCTGATTACAAATCAGCTGCTCTACCAACTGAGCTATGCCAGCATATAATATATTGATTTTTCTGAAAATATAGCTTTTAGTCTTAAAATGTAATAAATATTATTCATTTATGCAAGATTTTTTTTCAAATATTATCTTTTCATCCATCTTGTTCTCAACGCACCATCTTCTATTATATATCCTAATTTCTCAATCTCACCTCTTATTTTATCCGCTAACGCATATTCTTTTCTTTCCCTTAATTCATCTCTTATATTTAATAATATTTCCAATAATTTTTCTGTATTCTCGGATTTTTCATAAGTCATTGGGATAATATCAAAAAATTTATTTATTTCGTCAAAAATATCTTTCGCATCTTTTAACACATGCATCTCTTTGGAAACAGAATATTCACTCTCCATTTTTTCGTTAACCACTTTAACAAGGTCGAAAATTTTTGCTACAGAAACCGCAGAGTTGAAGTCGTCATCCATTATATCAATTATTTCTTTCCGAAAATTTTTGATTATATCAGTATTCTTATTATAATTTAAATTATCTTCAATATTGTATCTTTCCAATAACTCCTTTAATTTAAAGTAACACCTTTTCAACCTTTGAACCGCATTTTCTGCATTTGCAAGGACATCTATGCTGAATTCAATTGGAGATTTGTAATGCTTTTGCATAAAAAATAATCTTATAGATTCCGGTGAAAATTCATCCAAAATTTCTCTTGCAGTATATATATTTCCTAAAGATTTCGACATTTTCTCTTTACCAATCCTCAAAAATCCAATATGAATCCAGTAATGAGCAAATACTCCCCCGGTTGCGCATCTACTCTGAGCAATCTCGTTCTCATGATGCGGAAAAATAAGGTCTTCTGCACCTGCATGGACGTCAAACTCTTTCCCAAGATACTTCATAGACATTGCTGAACACTCAATGTGCCATCCCGGTCTCCCTTTTCCCCAGGGACTATCCCAGCATACTTCCCCCTCTTTTACTTTCTTCCAGAGGGCAAAATCGAGGAGATTTCTCTTTCTCTGGTCCGGTTCAACTCTATACCCAGCAATTAGGTCATCAATTCTTTTCCCGGAAAGCTTTCCATATTCAGAAAACCCATTAATTTCAAAATAAATATCTCCATCTAACTCATATGCATATCCCTTTTCAAGCAATAACGAAATCAAATCCTGCATCTCTTTTATATGCTCCGTTGCCTTCGGATTACAAGTAGCATCTTTTATTTTTAGTCTTCTGCAGTCTTCAAAGTATGCTTCAGTATATTTTGAAGCAACCTCGTTCGGATGAACACAAAGTTCATTTGCACGATTTATTATTTTGTCATCAACATCTGTCAGATTTACTACATATTTGACATCATAACCACGATACTCCAAATACCTTCTAATAACATCAAAAACAACCCACGCTCTCGCATTTCCGATGTGAAAATAATCATACACAGTCGGACCGCATAAGTAAAAACTTACCTCGCCTTTTCTTATTGGAATAAACTCTTCTTTCTTGTTGGTTAATGTATTATAAATTTGTATTGACACAATAAAGTTCTTTCAATTAATAATATTCATTGATAAAACATATTCTATAAATCTTTTACATTTTTCCTTCCCAAAAATTTTAATTATCTTAACTATCTCTGGACCTTGGTTTTTGCCGGTAAGGGCTAATCTCAATATCTGTAAGAAATTTTTAGTCTTCACCCCGGATTCTTTTATTATATTTTTGAGCACGTTTGTCAAATTCTCCTCTGAAAAATCATCAATCTCGTCTAACTTATTTAAAACAAGAGATAATATATTTCTTGCTTCTTTATCCTTTAATATAGATTTATCAACATTTTTATCAAATTTTATATTATCTGTGACGAAAATTTCTGACTTTTCAGGCGCTTGTGCAAGACACTCAAGATTATCACTTATTGTGTCAACCACATCGTATAAATTTTCTACGTTTTTTCCATAAAAATATGGTAAAATAAGTTCTGTTAATTTTTTCTTGTCGTAATTTCTAATATAATATCCATTCATCCACAATAACTTCTTTATATCAAAAGCGGCCGGACTTTTTGAAATACGACTGAAATCGAATTCTCCTATAAGTCTGTCAACTGAAAGAATTTCTTCTCCCGTGGGGGAAGACCAACTTAAAAGGCTCAAAAAATTAATCAGGGCTTCCGGCAGTATCCCCATCTCTCTGTATTCCCTTACCGAAACAGTTCCATCCCTCTTGGAAAGACGATTCCCATTAATACCAGTAATCATTGGTATATGAGCAAATTCAGGTATCTTTTTATTAAACGCCCTGTATAAAAGAATCTGCTTTGGCGTGTTGGATAGATGATCACTCCCCCTTATCACATGTGTTATACCCATAAAAATATCATCCACAACCACTGCAAAGTTATAAGAAGCCCTTCCATTTGAGCGAAGTATAATAAAATCACTTATAACATCACTTTTGAAATTTATATCTCCCATTACAAGGTCATTTACTTCGACATCCTCTGAGTCTACATGGAATCTAATCGAAAATTCTTTCCCTGTTGAAATTAACCTATCAATCTCCTTTTTTGAAAGATTCAGACATTTTCCGCTGTATTTAGGCGGCAGTCCCTTTTTAAGGCGCTCTTCTTTTTCTTTTTCAAGTTCTTCCTGTGTGCAAAAACACCTGCAAGCCTTTCCCTCATTTAGCAGTTTTACTGCTTCCTTCCTGTATATTTCAAGTCTCTCAGACTGATGGTAAGGACCATAATCCCCCCCGATTTCGGGTCCCTCATCCCAGTAAAGAGACAGCCATTTTAAATCTTCGATTATTCCCTTCTCTGAAACTTGAGTCGAACGCTCAACATCTGTATCCTCAATCCTTAATATAAATCTCCCTTTCATCTTTTTTGCAAAAATCCAGTTCAGAACAGCAGTCCTGCAATTACCCACATGTAAACTCCCAGTCGGACTTGGAGCAAACCTCACGCGAACCATTTCATTCCACTCTTTCTATATCCTCTTACTGCAAAATAAATTAAAAATATCATTATTAAAATTATTATTACTGAAATATTATATTTCTTAAGATATTCTGCTAATATACCCCAATTTTCACCCACAATATACCCGGAATATATCAATATTCCGTTCCACAAAATAATACTGAATAATGCTAATATAAATACCTTTTTACTATTCATCTTTGAGATGCCTGCAGTCAACGCAATCAGAGTCCTCGCTCCCGAGAGAAACCGATTAAACAGAATTATCTTATATCCATACTTGCCAAACCAGTTTTCAATACTTACCATCCTTTTAAAGAATTTTGATTCATTACTTCTCTTTTTAATTATCCTTTCTTTAAATATTACTCCTACATAATAAATTGTCATAAATCCGAAAACACTTCCAAGACACACAACGAGATAAGTAAAATTGAATTTCAGAAATCCAATACCCACAAAATATGAACTTATTATAACAACTGTATCTGGCGGTAAAGGAGGGAAAATATTCTCAAAGTAACAACAAAAAAATAATATAAAATAAATATAAACCTTATCAACATTTCTAAAAAATTCTAATAATTCATTCAAAATTATTTTACCTATTATTTATTACCTTTCAAAAATAATCTACATTTTTATAAAGAAACTCCGCAAAAGCGGATCCGCTTCAGGCGGAAAAGAAACCTTATACTTATTTCATTTTAATAAAACAACGGCATATGCAGATATTCCCTCTCCCTTCCCTTCAAAACCCATCCCTTCAGTTGTTGTAGCCTTAATAGAGATTTTTCTTTTATCAATACCAAGCGCTTCGCCCATGTTTTCCTTCATCATATCAATATACTGTGCAACCTTTGGTTTTTCAAGAATTAAGACAGAATCAATATTCTCAATTTCATATCCGTTTTTATATATCATACCCGAAACCTCTCTCAGTATAATCATACTCGAAATATCTTTATATTTATCATCAGAATCAGGAAACCACATTCCAATATCACCCAAACCTGCCGCACCAAGAATAGCATCTGCTATAGCATGTGATAACACATCGGCATCTGAATAACCCTCAAGCCCTCTTTCAAATTCTATATTCACACCACCAAGAATCAACTTAAGCCCTTCCTTTAAACGATGTGCATCATAACCGATTCCAATACGCATTGTTATTTCCTTAAATTTTCCAAAATCCTTTCTGCAATATATAGATCATCTCTTGATGTAATCTTTATATTCTTTGATGATCCTTCTACTATCTTCACCTTTTTGCCTATTCTTGTTATTAATGATGAATCATCAGTGCCGTAAAAACCATCTTTATACGCTTTATTAAGTCCCTTTATAATCAGTTCCCTCTTGAAAGCTTGTGGGGTTTGAACCCTATATATTGAATTACGGTTAAAAAAACCTTCTATATATCCCCCTCTTGAGGATACAGTTGTATCGTTTTCTTTTATCGCAGCAATCGCCGCCCCCTCTCTTATTGATTCATCTATCACATTATTTATAATTTCATGGCTGACAAAAGGTCTTACACCATCATGAATGACTATTATATTAACATCCCCCGATGTTAACGTAACTCCATTAAAAACAGAATCCTGTCTCATATTCCCCCCTTCAGCCAATCTAATATTCTTTGAAAATTGATATTTACTCAATATCTCATTTAAAAAAAATTCTTTATCCTCCTTTTCAACGACAATAATCAATTCACCTATTCTTTCAATTTCATCGAAAGTATTCAAGGTCCATACTATAATTGGCTTCCCCTTCAAAGGATAAAACTGCTTTTTAATATTTTCCCCAAATCTCTCCCCCTTACCTGCCGCAACTATAACTGCTCCAATTTTCATCTTTTCATCAATCTTAATACTAAATAAAACAATCAACTAAAAAAATATCATTCATAAATATTATAATTCTAAAAATATGAAAATCCAATGATTCAGCAGGCTTGTCAAATATTATTAAGTGTCAATAGAGGATTATTAGTTTATAAAGATTACATAAATATGTAGGAATAATATACAATTTCCCTCCGATTTAAAAAATTTACAAAACTAACATTACATCCCCATAACTGTAAAATCTGTATTTCTCTTTCATAGCCTTTCGATACGCTTTAAAAACAAAATCTCTTGATGCAAACGCACAAACAAGCATCAATAGCGTCGAGCATGGAAGATGAAAATTGGTAATAAGACGGTCTACAATTTTGAATTCATACGGAGGAAAAATAAATTTATCAGTCCACCCTTTATATGGCTTAACAAAATTATCGGAGGTAGTAACTGATTCAAGTGCTCTAACAGAACTGGTTCCCACAGCTATTATCTTGCCGCCTTCTTTCTTAGTCCGATTTATTACTTCTGTAGTTTCTGGGGATATTTCAAAATATTCAGAATCCATTCTATGTCTTGAAAGGTCCTCAACCTGAACAGGTCTAAAAGTGCCAAGCCCAACATGCAAAACTAAGGGAACTATTCTAACACCTTTTTGTTTTATCTTTTTTAACAAATCTAAAGTAAAATGAAGTCCTGCAGTAGGTGCAGCTACTGCCCCCCTTACTCGCGCATATACTGTTTGATATGTCTTCTTATCTTCTGGTTCGGGTGGTCTTTTTATATATGGAGGTAGAGGTGCATATCCGATTTTCTCCACTATATCATAAAAATTCCCCTTATAATTAAACCTAACTACACGCCCTCCAGATACTGTATTATCAATCACTTCACAACTTACTTTCCCATTGAGAACAAGTCTGTTTCCTATCCTTACCTTCCTTGCGGGTTTAACAAGAACTTCCCAGAGATTATTCTCAAGTTCTCTTAATAAAAATATTTCAACCTTCGCTTCTGTTTTTTCCTTTACACCGAAAAGACGAGCAGAAAAAACTTTAGTCTCATTTGTTACAAGACAATCGCCCGACTGAATATAATTCATCATACCCCTGAATTTCTTCTCCGTTATACTCTGGTCTTCCCTGTTAAGAATCATAAGTTTCGATTGATCTCTTTCTTTTAAGGGGTATTGTGGTATTAACTTTTCATTAATCTTATACTTGAAGTCTGATAGTTTCATTTATATCTCCTATTTCACATCAAATAAACCAAACTGCTTATCGAAATTTAAAGATAAATTTAGGTGTTTGGATGCTTCTTCACTCGCTATTCTCCCCCTTGCAGTTCTTTTAATAAAACCTATCTTTAATAAATATGGTTCTACCATATCTTCAATAGTGTCACAATCTTCATTTAATGAAGCCGAAATCGCCTCTAAACCAACCGGCCCTCCATCGTAATTTTTTATGACTATATTAAGATATTTTCTATCGAGAATATCAAGGCCAATATTATCTAATTCTTCAATTTCAAGTGCTTTAGTAGCAAGTTCTTCAGTGATCATCCCATCAGCCCTTACCTGCACATAGTCTCTAACCCTTCTTAATAGTCGATTAGCAACTCTCGGCGTCCCTCTTGACCTTAATGAAATTTCTTTGATTGCATCTCCATTAATTTTTACCTGGAGTATCTTTGCCGATCTCCTCAATATCTCCATTATGTCTTCAAGAGGGTAAAAATCTATCAAATAAAACATTCCAAACCTGTTTCTTAAAGGCGCAGTAATTGAACCAGCCCTTGTGGTTGCACCTATTAGCGTAAAGCGCTTAAGTGGAATATTTATTGTTTTTGCCATCGCACCTTTTTCAACAACAAAATCAATCTTAAAATCTTCCATCGCAGGATATAAAAACTCCTCTACTACGGATGAAAGTCTGTGTATTTCATCAATAAATAATATGTCTCCGTCAGAAAGACTAGTAAGTATCCCTACCAGGTCTCCAGCACGTATCAAGGCAGGTCCCGATGTAGCAAAAATGTTAGTGCCCATCTCATGGGTCATAATATGAGCAAGTGTGGTCTTCCCCAAACCGGGAGGACCAAAAAAAAGCATATGCTCAAGCGGTTCATCCCTCTTTTTTGCAGCCTCGATAGATATATTCAGTTTCTCTATAACATTTTTCTGCCCGATATAGTCTTCCAACCTGGCCGGGCGAAGTGTCTGATTGTAAGTTTCTTCAATAGTATCAACCTCTTCAGGTGATACTATTCTTTTCCTTATCATAATAATTACTGCTTATTTTTTTAATGAATATATCTCTTTTACCAATTCCTCAGCGCTTTTTATATTTTTGTTTTTAAAAAGGGCAGTATATATCATCTCTTGGGCTTCTTTTTTCTTATATCCTAACTGCTCAGTTAAGATCTCAAGCGTTTCATCTTTGAAATCTAATAATTTTTCATGTTTTACCGTTAAGGGTTCACCTTCTTTCATCAATGCATAAACCGAAAGTTTCCCTTTCAGTTCAGCCATAATTTTCTCAGCCATTCTTGGTCCGATACCAGGGAGTGAACTAATCTCTTTTGTGTTCCCCAACTCTATCGCTGCTGCGATATTTTTTACGGGCATTGTCAAAGACTTTAATGCCTTTTTTTCTCCCAGTCCCTTAACAGTGATAAACTTTTCAAAAAATTCTCTATCAAGTTCATTTAAAAATCCAATGAGTCTGGGAAACTGGTTCCCCATCCCGAATCCACCTTCAATATAATAAAGAGTATATAAAGAAATTTCATCCCCCACATCTTTCGATAAACGCAGTTTTTGGACCAATCCGCTTGGCAGTAAAACCTGATAATAAAGCCCATTGACACCAACTATTATATATTCATCTTTAATACTTTCTAATTTGCCTACAATCTTGGTAATCATAATTTTTTTATTCTATTTATCGACACCGAACAAGAATGACACAGTGCTGTAGCTAATGCATCAGAAACATCATCAGGGGAAGGAACTTTATTAATCCTTAATCTCTTCATTATCATCTTCTGAACTTGCTGTTTTGAAGCTCTTCCACTTCCAGTGAGAAATTTTTTAATAGTTGTCGCTGGATAACTCAACACAGGAATTGAATTTAACCTCGCGGTCATTAATATTATACCTCTTACATAACCCATTATCACAGCCGTTTTGGGATGACTTTTATGAATATATATTTCTTCTATTACAACCACAGAGGGTTTAAATTCAGTAATTACCTCACTAATTCCTTTAAAAATACTAACAAGCCTATCTTCTATAGGTATCCCAACTTTAGACCTTACAACTCCCCCTTCTACAAGTTTTTCTTCATTTCCATCAACTTTAATCAATCCGTAACCAGTCTTTTCAAGCCCTGGGTCCACTCCCAAAATCAATGAGTTATTATATTTCATTTATAATTTTTTATTATTTCATCATCAATATCAAAATTACTGTAAACATTTTGCACATCCTCATGAGCCTCGAGTGATTCCATAAGTTTTAAAACTTGCTCGGCATTTTTACCTTCAACTCTGGTAAAACTTTTCGGAACCACCGTAAGATTTGCAGATGTAAATTTAATATTTGCTTCTTTTAAAGCCTCTTTCACATTTTCAAGTTCTTCAGGAGGTGTAATTATTTCAAAAATACCGTTATCATTGATAATATCTTCTACTCCCTTCTCAAGAACAACCTCCATAAGCCTGTCTTCAGAAGTACTACTGTCTTCAACAACAATAATACCCTTTTTATCAAACATCCATGAAACTGACCCAACAGAACCCAAACTACCATTATTTCTACTCAAGATATGCCTTATGTCCGAAACTGTTCGGTTTTTATTGTCGGTCACAATTTCAATAAGAAGTGCTATACCTTTTGGTCCGTATCCTTCATATATAACCTCCTCATAAACAACTCCAGGAAGCTCACCAGTCCCCTTTTTAATAGCCTTTTCTATATTAACCATAGGCATATTATTAGCCTTAGCAATTTGAATTGCAGTCCGTAACCGTGCGTTCGAATTTTCATCTCCTCCGCCTTGCCTCGCTGCCACAGTAATCTCTTTTATTAATTTCGTAAACAACATACCTCTTGCTGCATCGGTCTTCTCTTTTTTCCTTCTTATTTGACTCCACCTTGAATGACCGGACATAAACTCACCTTAAATTAATCCTTAATAAATTTTTATCTAAGTTAATAATATAATATATTTTTATCCTAATTCCTAATAAAAAAATATACTTATACTCAAAATTACAAATCCGCCTCGGCGGATAACTATTATTCATATATTTACCAGAGTTCTATAATTATTTCAAAATGAAATATCCCATTTTTTTAATTTTTCAATCATTTTGTAATCTGTCATATCATAGTTAATAGGTGTAATGGAAATTTCCATTCGATGAATAGTAGATTCCTCGGTCTCCAATTTCTTGTTTACTCTTCTTCTCCTTCCGTTGATTTTATAATATACTCTATTCATATTATCAGTCTTTTTTGTAAAATATTCAATAAATTTCTCGTTTCCTTGTTTAGTAATACTAACTCCTTTGATATTAGTTTTCGAAACCGGCGGGATGTTGACATTTAAAAATGTCCCCTCTGGAAGACCAAATTTCAATACCTTTTCTGCAAGTTTTTTCCCAAACTTTGCAGCAAAATTAAAATCTACTTTCCTCCAATTACCAAGAGAAATGGCAATAGAGGGAATTCTAAATATAGTTGCCTCGAATGCGGCAGAAACTGTTCCAGAATAAATTATGTTTAAGCCAGTATTCTCACCATTGTTGATACCTGATATGACAATGTCAGGGGGCTCCGGCATAAGTTCCACAATACCAAGTTTTACGCAGTCAGCAGGAGTTCCACTAACAGCATATCCAAAAAACTTTCCATTCTTGAAATATTTTTCTACACGGATATCTTCTTTAACGGTAATTGCGTGACCAATTGCACTCTGTTCACTATCCGGAGCAATTAAAAAAACCCTCCCAATTTTTTTCATCTCATGATATAACCTATCAAGACCGCACGAAGATATCCCATCGTCATTGGTCAATAATATCCTGTGTATATTTTTCTTTGACATAAATTCATTCAAAAAGGAAACAAGGTAGGAAAAAACTATGACTATCTTTTAACTCTATTATGACCACCAATAAAGAAATCTAAAATTTCAGTTAGTTTTTCTTTCATTTCTTTTCTATTGACAATCATATCAACAAAACCATGTTCCAAAACAAATTCAGAACTCTGGAATCCCTCCGGGAGTTTTTCACCAATTGTCTGTTTAATAACTCTTGGTCCGGCAAATCCAATCAAAGCCTCGGGTTCTGCAATTATAATATCACCAAGCATAGCATAACTTGCCATAACTCCGGCTGTAGTAGGATTAGTAAGAATAGAAATATACAGACCACCATCTCTTGAAAATTCAGCAAGTTTTATGCTTGTTTTAGCCATTTGCATAAGGGATGCAAGCCCCTCCATCATCCTCGCCCCACCCGAAGCAGATACAATTATTAATGGAATATGTTCACTCATTGCTCTCTCAATGGACCTTTTAACCTTTTCCCCTACAACAGAACCCATACTCCCACCAATAAAACTGAAATCCATAACTCCAATTACAACTTTATATCCACTGATTAATCCAATGCCGGTCTTTATTGCCTCATTCAGATTTACCTTCTTTATCGTATTTACTAATTTTTCACTATATTTCTCTTTCCCTTTAAAATTCAGAAAATCTATCGATCTCATATTAGCATCTGTCTGTATAAAACTGCCATCATCAACTAACATATTAACATAATCATCACAACCCATCTTTAAATGGTAATTGCATTTTATACAAACATTAAAATTTCTCTTCAATTCCTTAATATATAAAATTCCCCCGCAGCCCTCACACTTTACCCATAAACCCTTTGGAAAGTCTCTTCTTTCTTTCGTTAATAAACCATCATTTGACCTTTTAAACCACGACATTTTTCCTCATCTTATAATTATTACTTAACGTAGGTAAATATTTATTTTTCATTAAAGGTTCCACTGTTGCATGCCACTGCGTGTCTTTTGAAAAAGAAAGCATTATCCACCAAAGCGGATACACATAATGCGGAAAAGAAACTTAAAATTATCCCGAGTATTCGGGATGGTTAAATCTCTCCTTTTGACAATGTTTTATAAACAATTCAAATATTATTTTGCAAAACGCCATCCAAAGATTTACCCATTACAACAGCATCCTCATCATTATCAGTATAATATTTCTTTCTTATTGATAATGGAATAAATCCGAATTTCTCATACAAACTGATAGCAGGTTCATTTGATCTTCTTACTTCAAGATAAAAAAACTTCCCTCCTTTTTTTGATGCTTCACTTATAAGATAATTAATTAGTCTTGTTCCTATTTTCATTCTCCTATATCCCTCTTTAACAGCTAAATTACCAATATGAACCTCATTATATATTATCCAGGCAAATGCATATCCAACAATCTCATTATAAACCTCTGCAATTAATGGTAAGGCTAATTTATCTTCAGTTAAAATTCCAAAAATTTGTCTTTTAGACCATGGACAAGGGAAAATTTCTTTCTCCAATTTACTCACCACTTCAAAGTCTTCAATTTTCATCTTTCTGATTTTTAGCTCTTCTGGTATGTTCATTCTAAAAACTAATTAATTATAATTTCTTTATTTTTATATCAAAATCTCTCAAGTATAAAGGTTCAGAATCATCTATTTTATCGGATTTTCCCTCGATCATTTTTTCATAACCCATCCTCGCAACAAGATAACCACTCGATAAATCAAACTCATTTACGAAATAAATCTCTGAATCAGAAAACCTTTTCTCAATTTTGTTTCTTAACTTTTTATCAATTATTCCAGTAAAAAACATCCCTTTATTTGAATATCTCTCTATTTCTTCAATTTTCCCAAGTTTATACTCGAAAACCCTCTTAACTTTTCCATTTGTTTCTTTGTAAAAAGAATAAAAAATTTCTCCTCTTATGGAAGGAATTATCGAACAGATATCTTTTCCAAATCCCAAACCATAATTAGCAAAGACATCAAGTGTAGGAATCAAAAAAAGTGGAATATCAAGCGCATAAGCTATCCCCTTTGCTGCGCTTAATCCAATACGAAGCCCTGTAAAAGAACCCGGTCCTGAAGAAACCGCTACTCCTGAAATTTCCTCTACCTTCAAGGAAACAGCATTAATTAGAATATTTATTCCCTGAAAAAGTTTCTCAGAATGGGCATTTGGGACATTTATTCTCAATTCTGCCAGTAATTTTTCTTTAATAGCAATTCCAATTCCACAAATATTACTTGAAGTTTCTATTCCCAGAATTACCATTAACTCTCAATCCTCACCCTTCTCCAACATTTTTTACTCTTTATAAAATCTATCTTAATGTCTATCTTATTTGGGGGAAGTAAAAACTCTACCTTATCTGCCCATTCAATTAAACATATTCCACCGTTATATAAATATTCTTCAATACCTATCTCTCTCAACTCATCAACTTTTTCAATTCTGTAAAAATCTATATGGTATATCTTTAAATTCCCTGTATATTCATTGATTATCGTAAAAGAAGGACTTATTACATTATCCTTTATCCCAAGTCCTCTGCAAATCCCCTTTATAAAATATGTTTTCCCAACACCTAACCCACCGTAAAATGCAACTACATCTCCTGCTTTCAACTTTTTTGAAAAATCTACTCCCAGATTATATGTTTGCAAAGGTTTTTTAGTTATTATTTCAATCATAAAATATTCAAAAATCGTAAAATCCAAAATTTAATAAATAATTATATCTTTTTCCCTTC
>JAUWXV010000200.1 GCA_030616165.1 bacterium
CCCTTGACTTCTCAACATTAATTTGTTATATTATTATATAACAAATATTGAAAATATTATAATATACACCAACACAATTAATTTTTTAGAGACCGATGAAAAATTATTATAAAATATTACTTCCAACAGGGTTTGATTTAAATTTTACTGTGGTTTATGAATCTAATCAAATACTTGTTATATAAAATCTTATATGTAGGGACAGAACAGTGCCTGCCCTGTGGGTTCTGTCCAAAAAAATAAACGAAAGACTCACTTAAAATGTACTTTATTCCCGTTTTTCAGCTAACTCTTTAAATGAAAAATAAAATATTGAATCAATAAAATGAACAATAACAAATTATTACAAACAATAAATGAAATCCGCCTCCAAAAAAAATGCCCTTTTTTTCGAATAAATATTACCTTTAACCCTTGAATTTAAATAAGTTAACCCTGACACAAAATTCCCAAAAACTCACATATATGGGAAAAATGGGAATTTTGGGACAAAATTCCCATCATCAATAACACCTTATCAAATCTTTTTAGAAATTGATTTAGCCTGTGTAAAAAGAAGGAGATAATCCCTTCCTCCCGCTTTTGAATCTGTGCCGGACATATTAAATCCACCAAAAGGATGCACTCCCACCAATGCACCCGTGCATTTTCTGTTAAAGTACAAGTTACCAACATGAAAAAGATCTTTTGCAAGGTCCAACTTTTCCTGATTCTCCGAATATACAGAGCCAGTCAGACCATACTCAGAATCGTTGGCAATCTCGATTGCATCCTTGAAATCCTGTGCTTTTATAATACTCAACACAGGTCCAAATATCTCTTCCTGACAAATGGTTGCCCTTCTATCAAGGTTATCAATAATGGTAGGTTCAATGAAGTTCCCATTGCCGTTAATTCTTCTACCCCCATATAAAAGCCTTCCCTCACGCTTTCCTATCTCTACATAGTCCATTATCGAAGCCAAAGCTTTAAGATTAATTACAGGACCCATCCAATTTTCATAATACTTTGCTGGTCCTATTTTAATCTTTTTTGTTCTTTCAATAAGTCTCTCAATAAAATCATCATAAACATCAGACACAACAACGGCTCTTGAACAAGCAGAACATTTTTGACCCGAATAGCCAAACGCAGATGCCACCACTCCCTCGACTGCACTGTCAAGGTCTGCTTCAGTATCAACTATTATAGCATTTTTGCCCCCCATTTCTGCTATCACACGCTTAATCCACTTCTGTCCCATAGAAATTCTTGATGCATGTTCATTGATTCTAAGACCTACTTCTTTAGAACCTGTAAATGATATGAATCTTGTTTGAGGATATATTACAAGTGTATCTCCAATATCACTGCCTGCTCCTGTTACCAGGTTAACCACACCAGGAGGTAGATTTGCTTTTTCAAGTATCTCCATAAATTTTCTTGCTACACCAGGAGCATCGCTGGATGGTTTTAAAACAACAGTGTTCCCGGCGGCGAATGCCCCTGCTGTCATACCTCCCAGGATAGCTATTGGAAAGTTCCATGGGGTAATCACTATACCTGCACCAAGTGGAATATACCTCAATTCACTTTCTTCATAAGCTACTTTTGTAAGTGGCTGTTCAGCCGCATATCGAAGAACCTCATGAGCATAAAACTTAATCAAATCTATCCCCTCAGCAACATCTGCATCTGCTTCTACCCACGATTTTCCAACTTCAAGAATCATCCATGCTGCTAACTTAAACCTATTTTCTCTCATTAAATCAACTATTTTAAAACAATATTCTGCTCTTTCTTCAGCAGGCGCAAATCTCCAGGTTTCGAAAGTTTTAATAGCAGCATCAAGTGCCATAACTGCACGCTGTTGATCTGCCTTCTGATAAATCCCGATTATTTGTTCATAATCTGAAGGATTGCGTGAAAAAAACTGATCCCTGCACTTTATTCGCTTCCCATTTATAATAAGCGACCATTCTTTACCAAGTTCTGACTCAACCTTTGATATCGCATCCTCCATCTTCCTTCTATTTTCTTCATCAGAAAAATCAATTAAAGGTGTATTTTTAAATTCTGTTGACATCACAATCTCCTCGATTTTATTTTTAATTTCAAAAGTTTAAATATAACTTTTTTATATAATTATTTCAACTAATTTTTTTACTTATAATTTTTTGGAAAAAAATGATTAAGAAAGAGAGACGGCTATTAACTTGCATGTATATCTCAATTTGTCATATCATGTGAAGCCGAGACACCTCATATTTTGAGATTTCTCTCCACAACAGCGGAGCCACCTAAGGCAGGAAAGAAACTTTATACAAATTTCCAATTCATCCCGAATGTTAGGGATGAATTGGAAATATTAAAATATAATTTAAAGTTTTTTGCGCAATTACACAGCAGGCAATTCGACCTTAAGATGGTTTTCCAATTTGTCTCTCATATCTTTTGCAACATCCGGAAATTCCTTAATAACATTTTTAGTCTGATTTGGGTCATTTTTCAGGTCATACAGGCAAGGACCTTTGCCAGTATCTTCTCCCCTGACATTCTGGAAATAATGCCAATCTAAATTATGAATTGCTCCAAATCTCTGAAAAACTGTGTAAACATTATCATGTATTGAGGGAAACTCACCTGTTACTAATTTCCACATATTTTCTCCATCCATATCCTGATAATCTTCAATTCCAAGCAGCGGCAGAAATGTGGGCATAAAATCGATTGCACTTACGAGTCCATTTATATGTTTTCCAGCAAACCTTTTATCCGGATGCCTTATTATTAAAGGAATATTGGTAACACATCTATTAAGAAGAGCAGGGGTTTTTTGCACACATCCCTCTTCACCGAGGTGGGTACCATGATCGGTCGAAAACACAACAATTGTGTCATCCTTTAAACCTAATTCCTCAATTCTTTTAAGCAATCGACCAATACAATAATCGCTGAAAGTTACCTCCGCAGCGTAAAGGTCTCTAATAACAGGCAGATCATCAGGACGTATATCCTGGACTCTCACACCATATCCAAATAAATATCTCTCATAAGGATACTCGTCACGATACATTTTCTGATATTGCGGAGGCGCATCCCAGGGCTCATGAGGGTCGAACATATCAATATAGAGCATAAATGGTTTGTTATTAATATTTTGCTCCAGCCAGTCCATTGCCGCCTTGCTCGACCTCGCACAGAAGTAATCTTCCTCACCTTTTCTACCTTGAGTATTCATCAAATACTGCCTCATATTTGCGTCATATCGCTCGTTCCATAAATGGGCAGGCATATGCTTTTTTGGATCAAACTTTTCCTTAGGTCCACACTTCCACCTATCAGTCTCCTGTCCGCGAACCCATTCCCAGGAATCATATCCACGATGAAAATTATAATCCGGCTTAAAATGATGATACGTATCAATGATAAGACCTGTAGTGACTCCATGTTTCTGCAGAACTTCAGCAAATGTCACGTCATAACTGCTAAGTGGACGCCACTCTGATTGAGGAAGGACACTCTTTCCCGTATGATAAACCCTTCTGCACGGAATAGTCGGTAATCCCTCAGCATTCGCATTCGTGAATACCGAACTCTCCTCTGCAAACTTATCGAGGTAGGGTGTTTTTACTCGTTCACTCCCATAACAGCCAAGATGGTCAGCCCGAAAGGTATCTGCTATGATTACAATCATATTAAGTCCGTTTGGTTTTGAAGTTGTAGGAATTTCAGGAGGCAGTTTTGTGGTTGTTTTTAAATCCCCTGTCCAGATAGGCATTTCTTCTTCTGGCTGTTTTGCGCAGCCTGGAATCAAACCAATTGCACCTATTCCAGCAAGTGTTCCTATAAAATTTCTTCTGGTAAATAAATTCTTCTTATTTTCAGGTGCATTAAAAGATTTTTCTTTTTCTTTCCGCTTTTTTTTATTTAACATCTCTTACCCTCCTTCCTAATGGGAAAAATTAAATAAAACTTTTGTAAATTCATCTTTAAAATAATCGGCAGGAATTTATATTTTAATTTATTACAAATCTAAAAATTTGCAAGTTTATTTTTACATTAAAAAAACTATTTTAAATTTTCATAAAATTAAAAAAAACTTATATTATATAAAAACTTTGGCAAAAATTATAATTCAGTTTCGCTTAACTGGTCTCAATGATAAATGGTATATATTAAACAAATATCTATTTCATCGATAATCTCTTCATTCTTTTTGTCATCCTGAACTTGGAAAAATAATGGTATACATTAGATTCCGAAACAAGTTCGGAATGACATGCCGTGTTATTGTCATCCTGAACTTGTTTCAGGATCTTTTTTTATTTTATGATATCACATAATGAAATAATCACTCCGCCACAAAGCTGGGCGAGAATGGCAATCTAATGCAAATTTGCTAAAGTTAAATTATATAAAAAAACTCACCGGTATAATCATGGAAAGAATAAAACCCAAAATACCAGCGAAGATTAGATAATATAGCATTGGGATAATGGTTTTTTTGATAAGAGCCCCTTCTACACCGATAAGTCCAACTGTAGCACAAGCTGCGACTATATTATGTACGGTTATCATATTCCCGGCTGCTCCACCTACTGCCTGAAGCCCGAGTATAATGGAATGTGAAACCCCAATTTGATCAGCGACGCCAAACTGAAAAAGAGCAAACATAAGGTCACTCACAGTATTACTCCCTGCGACGAACGCACCCAGACTGCCGATACAAGCTGCTAAAAGGGGCCAGAGTGGTCCAGTTAGATTGGCTATTACTTCTGCCAGTTGCAATGGCATACTCAAAAAATTTGAGCCATTAACATCTGAATCAATAAATATTCTAACCAAAGCAACTGCAAATATTAAGGTTATAAATGGCTTAAATAGTCTGCTAAATGCGTCTCTCCAGGCTGTTTTAATCTGATGAAAACTCATCCGATGTAAAAATATTGATATTATTGATGTAATTATAAAAATTGTACCCGGAAGATATAAAACTTGCATTGTTTCGGTTACACCATTTACACCTAAAATATCTGCAAACTCCAGTGTCACTTTTTCCGATGTCAATAGTGATTTTAATCCAAGAAAATCCAATCTGGTAATTATTAATAATAAAGAGACAATAACATAAGGTAACCATGCTTTGAAAAGAGAAATATTTTCTGGTATTTTTTCTTCGGTCTGAGAAATTGTTCCTACCCAATCAGATTCCCATTCAGATTTTTGCGGAAAATCCCAGTATTTCAAATTGTCTGGCAAAAACCATCCTCTTTTTGCCCCATTTACAACAACGAAAAGACCAATCATAGCACCCAATATTGAAGGAAATTCAGGTCCCAAAATCAAGGCAACAATAAAGTATGGAATAGTAAAAGAGAGTCCTGCAAATATTGCAAATCTCCATATCTGTAAGCCTTCCCTAAAAGATTTGTTCTTGCCGAAAAAACGGGTGAGCATACATACCATCACTAAAGGAATAAAAGTTCCTATGACAGAATGCAGTAAAGCGGTCCATATTCCAATATTATAAAGAAAAGATTCCATCGATATAGAGTGGTGATTGATAAATTCCAGAACATCCGGGACATTCAGCGATTTCCCCATACCGATAAGAATAGGCGTCCCCACAGCACCAAAACTAACCGGGGTGCTTTGAATAACAAGAGCAACCATAACAGCAGCCATAGGAGGAAATCCCAGACCAAATAAAAGAGGTGCAGCCACAGCAGCAGGTGTTCCAAATCCTGCTGAACCCTCGATAAAACTCCCAAAAAGCCAGGCTATTATTATCGCCTGAATACGGCGGTCTGGTGAAATAGAAACAAATCCATTTTTAATTACAGAAAGTGCGCCGCTCTCTCTGAGCGTAAATAAAAGAACTATTGCACCAAATATTATCCATATCAGATTCCCAGTTATTACTATACCTCTTAAGGATACCGCAACTATCCTTAAAATATCCACTTTCCAGATAAAAAATGCTAATAAAATTATCAATATATAAGAAAAGGACATAGCCCTTAATGCCGACTTCTTTAAGATAACAAGAAAAAACATCACCGACAGAATAGGAATTAGACTTATACCAGCCGCCAGATATTCATTCATATTTTTTTAATAAAATCTTATTTATCTTTGCAATTTTTTTCTCAAAAAAATTTGCTCAAAAAAACTTTAAAAATATATTGAATAATATATTAAAAATAATTTTTTAAAAATTTAATCTAATTTAATTCTATAATCAATAAAAAAAATAAAATAAAAAACCCTCAGTTAAAAATCTGAGGGTTTTTATAATTTTACCGGCAGTTACCTACTCTCCCGACCGCCGAAGCGGACAGTACCATCGGCGCTGGAGGGCTTAACTTCTCTGTTCGGAATGGGAAGAGGTGTTTCCCCTCCGCTATGACTACCGGAAAAATGAATTATATTAAAGAATTGGCAATTATTCTGATCTTAAAAGAGCTGTCTGATTTGGATAAAAGATACGGTCAAGCCTCACGGCTTATTAGTATCACTCGGCTGAATGCATTGCTGCACTTACACCTGTGACCTATCAACCTTGTAATCTTCAAGGAGCCTTTAGTCCCGATTACTCGGGAGGGATATCTTATCTCGGGATGGGCTTCACACTTAGATGCTTTCAGCGTTTATCCCTTCCGAACATGACTACCTAGCGATGCCCCTGGCGGGACAACTAGTAGATTAGCGGTTCGTCCGCTCCGGTCCTCTCGTACTAGGAGCAGCTTCCCTCAAATATCCTACGCCCGCGACAGATAGGGACCGAACTGTCTCACGACGTTCTAAACCCAGCTCACGTACCGCTTTAATTGGCGAACAGCCAAACCCTTGGGACCTTCTCCAGCCCCAGGATGCGATGAGCCGACATCGAGGTGCCAAACCTCCCCGTC
>JAUWXV010000094.1 GCA_030616165.1 bacterium
GTAAACCAAAATGTTCTTGACTTCTCATCATTAAATTGTTATATTATTACATAACACAAAATAAAAATATTATATTATATACTAACACAAATAATTTTTTAGAGACCGCTGAAAAATTATTATAAAATATTACTTCCAACAGGATTTGATTTAAATTTTACTGTGGTTTATGAATCTAATCAAATACTTGTTATATAAAATCTTATATGTAGGGACAGAACAGTGTTCTGTCCAAAAAAATAAACGAAAGACTCACTTAAAATGTACTTTATTCCCGTTTTTCAGCTAACTCTTTAAATGAAAAATAAAATATTGAATCAATAAAATGAACAATAACAATTTATTAAATACAATCAATGAAATCTATTGCCAAAAAAAATGCCCTTTTTTTCGAATAAATATTACCTTTAACCATTGAATTTAAATAAGTTAACCCTGGCACAAAATTCCCATAAACTCACCTATTTGGGAAAAATGGGAATTTTGACACTTTTTTCCCATTTTAACAACAGCAGATGTATTTTATCAAAAATTACAGAAAAACCCAACAAATTAATTGATTTTAATTGAAAATTTAATTAACTTCTATAAATTCAAAAATAATTAATCAACGACTAAAAAAACATACTTTTTATGGACGAGATTCAACAATATCGGGAAAAACTTTTTAAACTACTTGCAGAGAGGTCACTTTCATTTGGTCATTTTGTCTTGACCTCCGGGAGAGTGAGTGACCATTACTTTGATTGCAAAAAGGTTACAAGAAACTCCGAGGGAAAATTTCTTGTAGGAAATGTGTGTTTCTATGAGATATTAAAATTTGACCCAACAATTGACGGGATTGGAGGTCTAACTATGGGGGCAGACCCTATATGTGATGCTGTTAGCCTGATCAGTTATATGAAAAAACATCCGATTGAATCTATTATTGTTAGAAAAGAACCTAAATCTCACGGAACGAAAAAAGATATAGAAGGAAACATTGAAGAAGTTTCAAAAATTATGGTAGTGGATGATGTAATTACTACTGGAGGCTCAACCCTAAAGGCAATTGAGGTCATTTCAAACTATCCAAACGTTCAGATTGTTGGAGCAATGGTTTTAGTTGATAGAGAAGAAGGAGGAAGAGAAAACATTACGAATAAGGGATTCAAAGTTATATCTATATTTAAAGAAAGTGAATTGATTGATTATTCAAAAAGTACAAAATCTTAAACTTTTATTTTATCAAATATCAAGAATTTAGAATCTTTTGACGATAGATAATATAAAAGGAGAATCAATATATGCCAGAGTATGATAGTGTAAAGTTCGAAAATTTAGACAGTGAAAAAAATGAATCCCCAAGAGATAATACTACGAACATGCTTGGCGATATTTATCTTCCCGTATCTATTGAACTTGCAAGAACACGCCTTTTAATTGGAGAGGTAATGGAGCTTGAAATAGGGGCAATTATTGAATTTGATAAATTGGCTGGCGAAACTGTTGACCTGTTAGTAAATGATAAAAAATTTGCCGAAGGGGAGGTTGTTGTAATTGATGAACACTTTGGTATTAGAATCACAAACCTTGTTTCAACAATCGATGTTGAACTCGAAACAAGATAAACCCATTTTTTGTAAATATATGTAAAATAGGGATATGCAAATATCCTTTTTTTTTATTATCAAGCAAACCTAATATTCAAAGTCATCATTAATCTCGATATACACATTATTTGATTGTATCCAGTTATTAAATTTGTTCTTCAAATATCTTTTTATAAAATTTCTGCTTTTAGGGTAAAGGAGCAGAAAGCCAGCCAAATCGGTCAATATTCCAGGTGTAATCAAAAATCCCCCCGCTAATATTATTAAAAAACCATCTATCAATTCCTCAGAAGGCATAATTCCAATTTTTAGGTTTTCTTTAATCTTATAAATAGTCATTAATCCCTGACGTTTTGTGAGATAAGCCCCAACAATCCCAGTAATAATAATGAGTAAGATTGTTGGAAGGGTTCCGATTCCTCTTCCTATATCTATAAGTATCCATATCTCAATAATAGGAACTGTCACAAAAAGAATTAGCAATTTAAAAAACATATTATTTGAAGATAATTTATGAATGCAATGATTATTTTAAATCTTTAACCTTTAGTTGTATAGATTTTTTCCCACACCAATAGTTTTCATCGATATGAAAAGCCATATCCAGATTTTTAGCACCCGGTTCAAGGCGATATTTAAGATTACCCATACCAAATCCTATAACATCGAAAATAACATAATGGTCTCTTACTTTAAACTTGAGATGATTATTTTTCAGTACTTTAGGGTCATCGACAACCTGGAGATTTCTCGCAACAAAAAGTGGTTTTTCATTTTCAGGTCCATAAGGTTCAAAGTATTTTAACATTCTCACGATTTCTTCGTTTATATCATCAAGAACAATATATCCGTCTATCTTAAGTTTTGGCACCAGAGTATCGTATGATAATTTTTTACTCACAATCTCCTCAAAAAGATATATAAATTTATCTATATTTTCTTCCTTAATAGTAAGACCGGCAGCAAGTTTATGACCGCCAAATTCAACCATAATTTCAGAGCACTCCTTTAACGCTGAATAGATGTCAAACTCAGGAATAGAACGCGCTGAACCCTTCCCAATCCCATCACTAATAGATATCATTACTGTTGGTCTGTAAAATCTTTCTACTATCCTTGAGGCACATATTCCAATAACACCGAGGTGCCAGTTTTCCTTAGCAAGTACAATGGTATAATCACTTTTAGGGTCGAACCTTTCTTCCACAAGTTCCAAGGCATCTTTCAGGATATTTTCATCTATGATTTTTCTTTTCCTATTCTGGTTTTCTAAAATATTAGCAATACTCAAAGCCTCATTTATATCATCAGTAATAAGGAGTTGGACACCTTTTTCAGCGCTTCCGATTCTTCCACCAGCATTTATTCTGGGAGCAATTCCAAAAATGATATTCCAATTTGTAATTTCAGTATTAGTCATCCCAGCAGTTTCAAGAAGGGCCATTACACCAAGTGAGGGGTCAGACTTAATCTTCTCAAGACCTTTCTTAACAATAAAGCGGTTTTCTCCCAGAAGAGGAACAACATCAGCAGCAGTTCCGATAGCCACAATATCAATAAACTTCAGTGCATCTGCAGGGTCGGAACCAGCTTTTTCTATAATACCCTGAATCAATTTGAACACAACTCCGACTCCTGCAAGTTCTTTAAATGGATAATTGTCATCTCTTTGTTTTGGATTCAGAATAGAAAGAGCTCCTGGTAATTCATCTAAAGGTTCATGATGGTCACAGATTATAAAATCTATTTTGTTTTCTTTTGCGAATGAAATTTCTTTATGATTAGTTATTCCACAGTCAACTGAAATCATCAGACTCGCACCTCTATTTATACCTTCTTTTATGCCATTTATAGAAAGTCCATAACCCTCTTTTATTCTCTCCGGTATATAAAATGATACTTCACCTCCCATCTCTTTTAGTAGAATATAAAGTATAGCAGTTGCAGTAACTCCATCAACGTCATAATCACCATAAATGATGATTTTTTCTTTGCTTTTGACCGCCGTTAAAATTCTATCCACTGCCTCACCCATCCCCTTCATAAGAAATGGGTCATGCATAGAATCGGCAGAGGGCTTTAAAAATGCAACAGCCTCTTGATAGGTATCTACATCCCTGCTTAATAGTATATTAGCAATGATCTCAGGTACCTGAAGCTCCTCTGCAAACATTTTCGATATTTTAGTATCAATATTTTTCCTGAATACCCATTGAGAATCCATATTCAAATAATCTTTTTGATAATAAACAAATTATTTACAGAAACACCAGTAAAGAAGGTTTTTATGTATATTTATGTTTAAATTTAATAAAATTAGTTATTGAAATCAATTTAATTTTAATTTTCTTCGAAATAACTCCATTTTTGAAAGACTGCAATAATAGTGACAGAGATATTGCTTCATCCCGAATACTCATGTATTTTCTATGCATGATTAAATTTATTAAATTTAATATAAGAAAATCATAAATATTAAAAAAGCAATTAATAAAAGACTGATGATATATGGCGATATTATTTGTTTTTAATAATATTAAAATACTGAATATAAAAATAAATATTTCATGGTAAAGGAGAATTGAGTCTTACATCTTCCCAGAACACTTTCTCATTCGTTTTATTTAGATGGATTACCATTCAATTGTGATAAATTTCACGATAAAATCAACTAAAAATTTGCAAATAAATGATAAAATATTTTGCATTCTACCAGATATATTTGTATATTAAATAAAATACATTCCTTATATTGCCATTCTTTCTCGTAAAAAACCATTGATCATACTTCAATAAACTAATTTTAGGAGGTAAAAGTGTATAATGTCTTGAAGTTTTTTCATTTTCGGCGATTTGGAGTTACTTCTCTCACAGTTTTCTGTACTTTTCTCCTTTTTGTCTCGACGGTAGCTGCCCAGGATTTCTCTAAGTATCATACGTATGATGAACTAACCAGAGTGCTGAGGCTCATAGTAAATGACCACAAAAATATCGCCAAATTAGAATCGATAGGCAAAACGCTTGAGGGACGTGATATCTGGCTGGTGGAGATTGCCAATCCAAAAGATGTTCCGGTAGAGCAGCGTCCGGCACTGTTTATCGGTGCTAATTTTGAAGGAGATCACCTGATTGGCAGTGAAATTGCGCTTTATATTGTAGATTATCTGCTGAAAAATTACAATTCCAGTTCAGAGGTTAAGGAAAAAATTGACAATCATGTATTTTACATTGTTCCACGCGTTAATCCAGACGCGGCTGAAATGTTTTTTGCGAACGTGAAAATCGGCCGAAAAACAAACACAAGACCATATGATGGAGACAATGACGGGAGGATGGATGAAGATGGGCCAGAGGATTTGAATAAAGACGGCTGTGTTACGGTTATGCGTGCCAGGGATACTGAAGGGGAATATATGATTAATCCCGGAGAACCGCGGCTAATGAAGAAAGCTGACCCAAAGAAGGGTGAAACCGGCATTTATAAGCTGTACCGGGAAGGTATCGATAACGATAAAGACGGTTTTATAAACGAGGATCCACCCGGCGGCATCGATATAAACCGAAACTTTCAGCATGAATATCCATACTACAATCCGGATGCCGGCTGGCATATGATAAGCGAACTTGAATCGCGCGCGATTATTGGCTGGATAATCGCACACCGCAACGTAGCGATTATACTCACCTTTGGAGAAAGCGATAACTTAATCACTGCACCAAACTCCCGAGGACAGCTTGGTCCTGCAAAGGAAATCGACCTGTTTAAATTTGCAGATGCGAGTAATGATGGTGCCAGTGAAGTTGGAATATTCCCGACAGGACGCAGAGTATCAGGTTTTAGGGGTCCCAGGAGTCAGCCAACTCAACAGCAGCAACCACCATCAAGGGGTCGTCCTTCCAGAGGCCCTGCTACGACAGTTGACACGACTGACATCGAATATTTTAGTACAATCAGTAAAAAATATGTTGAACTTACTGGCATCAAAAATCAGCCGGTAGTGCGGAAACCACAGGGTGCCTTCTTCCAGTACGGATATTATCAATTCGGCGTACCTTCTTTTTCAACCCCCGGATGGGGTATTCCCAGTTTAGCATCGGACAGTCTGCAGGGGCGACAGAGCCAGCGTGGCGCTGGCAGTCTCAGACCATCCGGCAGGGGACAGACTGCCGATATCGATAGCCTGTTGCTGAAATGGATGGACAGCGAGGGCGTCGATGGATTTGCAAACTGGACTAAATACAACCATCCCGAACTTGGCGAAGTGGAAATAGGCGGATTTAAACCTTATGCGGTAACCAATCCCCCTGCCGAGAAAATTGCTTCTCTCGGCGCTTCTCACGCTGGATTTGCTGTGTACTTGAGTACACTCTTCCCGCAGGTGAAAATTGCGAAAACTGAAGTTACTAACCACAGCGGCGGCATATTCCGTATCAAGGCTGAGGTTGAAAACACAGGATTTTTACCAACAGCACTTGCTCACGGTGTTCATTCACGTTCCGTGAAACCGACAATGGTGCAGCTCGGTATTGAGCCCGAAGCAGTCATTTCTGGCAATAATAAGACAAGTTTCTTCCAGGCACTTGCCGGTTCAGGAAAACGTCAGAAATACGAATGGCTTATAAAAGGAAAACGCGGTGCCAGAATTGAACTCAAGGTCGTCTCGCAAAAGGGAGGGTCTGACAAAACTACGATAACTCTGAAATAGGTGTTTAAAAAATAAGTTTGTCAAACAATATAAATTCAATAAAAATGTGGAGGAATATTACCGGTGAAAGTATTATATAAAGTATTTGCAAGTCTGGTAATAATAATGTTCGTGTTTGCGCTGACCCCCACTATTATGGTCGGGCAGAGCGCATCCGATCCGCAGATTAAGGTCAAAATCGATTTTAACCGCTGGCACGACGTCCCAGAATTATATGCTGACATGAAACGCTTACAACAGGCGTGGCCCAGATTTCTCAAGTTGGAATCGATTGGCAAGAGTCACAATGGCCTGGATATTATGGTCATGACAATTAATAATCCTGACACTGGTCCTGAAATGAGCAAAGCTGGAATGTACGTTGAGGCAAACATTCACGGCAACGAAATACAGGGTGGAGAAATCTGTTTGTACACAATCTGGTATCTGATGGAGAATTACGGCAGAATCGATAATATTACCCGCCTGGTTGATGAACGCGTGTTTTACATTGTTCCGACGGTGAATCCTGACGGTCGTCAGTATTTTATGGAAGGAGCCGGGGGCGGAGCGCGCAGCGGACATGTCCCGGTTGACAGCGACAATGACGGTCTCTACGATGAGGACGGTCCGAATGACCTGAATGGAAATGGTGTTATTGAACAGATTCGTAAATACGTTCCTGGTAAAGGAACACACCGTATCAGTCATATTGATAAACGTATTATGGAGCCGGTTCCATTTGGTGAAACTGGAGATTATATTATACTTGGTTCGGAAGGTATAGACGATGATGGCGACGGCAGGGTCAACGAGGATGGTCCCGGTGGGTACGATCCGAACAGAAACTGGGGGACCGACTGGCAGCCCAATTACGTCCAGGGTGGGTCGATGGATTATCCCTTCCAGCTTCCTGAAGCACGTGCGGTTAACGACTTCCTGATGTCTCATCCGAACATTGCCGGTGCCCAGTCATATCATAATTCCGGCGGTATGATTCTCCGTGGTCCGGGGGCTGAATGGCAGGGAGCATATCCCCGTGAGGATATTCAGGTGTATGATGAACTTGGAAAAAATGGCGAACGCATCCTGCCGTTTTACCGCTATATTGTGATATGGAGTGGTCTATACACGGTTCACGGCGGTTCAATTGACTGGACTGATGACGGGCTTGGCATTATTACCTTCTCCAACGAATTGTGGAGCGGCGGTCAATATTTTACCAGTCCTGAACTCAAAGAACAACAGAAGGACCCGGAGAGTCCGATCAGCTCGCGCGTGTCCAGTTATTTCTTCGATGACTATCTTGAATTCGGCGACAAGTTTATGGAATGGAAGGAGTTCGATCATCCGCAGTATGGAAAAGTTGAAATTGGCGGTTCGTGGAGAAAGACCCGTGGACGTGTTCCGCCGCGATTTATGAACGAGGAACTCTGCCACCGTAACATGGCATTTACCCTGTACCAGGCTGATGAAATGCCTATGATTAAAATGGGTGAAACTGAAGTGGAAAAAGTGGACGGAAATGTCTATAAGGTGTTAGTCGACATCACCAATCCGAAAGTGGCACCGACGATTACCGTCCGTGCTGCGCGGAACAAAGTAGTAAAACCCGACCTGCTGATGCTCGAAGGCAAAAATGTCGAAGTTATATCCGCAAGTTGGATAGACAATAAAGAAGTCTATAAATACCGCCCAAGCGTGACCAATCTCATTGACCAGCAAGACCTGAAGCGAATCATAGTCCGCAGTGGACATTACGGAAAAACAACCAAAACCATACAGTATTTGGTAAAAGGCAGCGGCGAAATTAACATTACCTATGACAGCGTTAAGGGCGGCAAAGCCACGACGAAAGTCAATTTGCGATGAGAACATTTTCTCTTCAATTTTGTAAGGAGGGCTTATGAAGTATTTAAATCTATTTAATAATATCAACGCCCGCAGTGTAAAAAAATCAATGAGCATTAACTGCATTGTATTCGCAGTTATAATGTTTATTGTTATTAGTCTTCTTGTTATAAATTGCGGGAATGCGCAACCGGAAACATTTAAAGTGCTTGTTTTTTCAAAAACTGCTGGATTTTATCACGGAATTATTCCCACGGGAATTGCTGCTATTCAAGAATTGGGCATGCAGAACAATTTTGATGTTGATACAACAGCCAATGCGGAACTTTTAACGGACGATAATCTCAAGCAATACAAAGTTGTTGTATTTAATAATACAACTGGTGATGCGCTCGATGATGCTCAACAGGCAGCATTTGAGCGATATATTCAAGCCGGCAACGGCTATTTGGGGATACATGCAGCTTCCGACACAGAATATGATTGGGCATGGTATGGTGGACTTATCGGCGGCGCTTATTTTTTAAGCCATCCAAAAGTTCAAAAGGCAGTCATAAGGGTAGAAGACGGAAATCATATATCTACCAAAATGCTCCCCGAACGGTGGGAATGCTATGATGAATGGTATAACTTCCGCGAGAACCCCAGGGAAAAGGTCACGGTGCTTGCCTCGCTGGATGAAAGTTCATATTCTCCCGGGAAGGGAGCAATGGAAGACCATCCAATCATATGGTGTCATGAGTATGATGGCGGCAGGGCTTTTTATACCGGATTGGGTCATACGAAAGAGACTTTCTCTGGCCCGCTCTACTTAGAGCATCTTCTTTGTGCTATAAAATGGGCTGCGGGTGTCAGCGAATAATGGTAATTATTCCTTTATTGATAAATTATATTTATGGTTAATGAGACCAGCAGTAGTGGTTTGGTCTAAAGGTAGGGATTACGCAGAACGATAGCGGATTCCGAGCCATTTCTGCTGGTCTGCACCAGATTCTGCGGTAATCTCTTCCCAGAATAGACCCTCCTTATCACGGAAATATACAGGAATATTCTCCGGGCTGAATCGGCGGACATGTTCAGGAAATTCTCGTGTTTCCCTGAAAATAATCTGGTATATCATTTCCAGGTGGGTATATGGAACTGTGATGAAAACGTATCCTCCCGGTTTCACCACTTTCTCAACTGCCTTCAGCGCAGAATCCACATCTTGTATGTGTTCTAAAATTTCCATCAAGATGGCTCCATCGAATCGGTTTTCGGGGAAGAGGGTATCAATCTGGTCTGCAAGAGATACGTGGAATTCAAGTTGACTTGTAAAATTCTTATGACTGGCAAGATATCGTTGAGTCTCTTTGATATTTTTCTCTGCTATGTCAACTCCGGTCATATTATATCCTTCTTCTGCCAGTGCAAAACAGAACTCTCCCTTGTGACAGCCTACATCCACCAATGAGTGTATTCCCGGAAAGGATTTGATTTGATTTATAAGCCAGCCATAACGTTTCATTGATGTTACATCAAACTGAGGCAGTGAGATGTCGGCGGATTCATCATATAATTTTTTGTAGGCATCTGAATCAAAAAGGTGATTAATCTTATTCTGTGTTTCTTTGTACCGCTGGACTATTTCTTGAATATGAGGAAGCTTGCGGGCTGCTTTCTCCAGGAGCCAGTATGCCTGTTCATGGCAGTCTTTTAATTCCAATCGCTGTGCATAAAACAAAATCATTTCTGCAAGAAATTCTAAAAATTTTCGTTTAATTCCATCCGGGTCATTCTTTACCTGAAGTTCACCAACCTCCATGATAGTTACCTGGTATGGTGCAAAGTTGTGCATTTCAATGAGTATGTCTTGCGATTCTTGGGACGTGCACAGGACATAATCGATATTTCTTATTCGCTCCGAATCGGTCAGGCTTAATGGTTCAGGAATTGTATCAAAAATCAGAATTTTACATAAAACTGGCAGATTACTTTCGTAGAATGAAGGGTCATTTTTAACAAGAGTAATATCCAGCGGGGCAAAATAATGTTCTGAACGGTCGAAGGAATCGTTTAATGGAATAGTCTTAAACCCAGGACTTTCAAACAGGCCGTAAAGATATTCGAGACCAACTCCAAGACCTACCTTAATAGGCACATCAGCAGGAGAGGGAGAAACTGCAAAAGGAATAGGAGTTAGAGCAGAAGCCAAAATTTGAACTCGATTCTCTATGACTTCATTAGTCGGCTCCAGCTCGAAAGCCTTTTTATAACAGACAAAAGCTGAGTTATACTCCGCAAATACAATATAGCAATCGCCCAGTCTCAAAAAGTTTTCTGCTCTTTCCGGATTTATTTGTGATAGAAAGGTGTAAAGTTTTTCGGCTTTTCGGTACTTTTTCGTAGAAAAATAGAGGTCAGCAATGTTCGTAATTGCGTCAATGTTCTCCGTGTCTGATTCACACGCTTTTTGAAAAAATGACTCTGCTTCTTCGACACGGTTTTCCCGATAGGCGGCAACACCCAGGTTATTCCATGCAGGAGAACAGTTCGGGTCAATTTCAACAACCTGCTGAAAGCACTTCACAGCAGAAAAAGTGTCACCGGACTGGAAAAGAGCTAATCCTCGATTATAGAGTTCGGTGACTTGTTTGTCCTGTTTTTCTGTTCCCATTGGACTTAATTAATAATATTCACTACTTTTTACTGTAATATATGACATAAATACTAAAGGTCAAATATTTTATTTTTTTTATATAATTTTTATTGGTTAATAGAGATTTTTATGAATAAGAACATAATAAGCACTTTTTTTCCGTATTGCAATCTTAAGGACGTATGATAAATCCCATAAGAATTTTGATATTTACTGTAATGAAACTGAAAAAATATCAATTAGAGGGATTTTTTACTTTTCTCCTGTTATCATCAAGAATATTATGAACCAAAAACTGAATAATGTCTATATGACATAATCAGGTTTTAAAAAAAACTTGACAAACTGGAAAAATATTATTAATTTTCAGGAAAATTTGTAAAGATGGAACTTTAAAATCCAGAAAAATGTTATTTTAGAAAAAACTTGATACTAAAATATATTATTACATATTTGCATTCAATATAATAAACCTTTTTATCTTATATATTTGTTATAATTACACCTTATATTAAAAAGAAGGAGGAATTAACGGTAAAAATCTTAAATATTCATGAATTTACTCGACGTCACGTTTATTGATTTTTACCGGAAGAACAGAATTACGTTCTTTACAATTTTTTTCTCTAACTCTTTAGACAGCCTTTTTCTGTATGGAATTCCAATTATCTTTGAAAAGGGTGAATATGTTTTACTGCAATTATGATTTGTAACTTGTAAAAGAGGCATTTTCAATTTTTTTATACTAACTTTTTCTTTTCTACCTCTGAGGCTGAACATGTATTTATACATGAATTTTGGAAATTCATTTGCTTTGTTACGGTAACCATTTTATTTCTTGATAACTTGTCAAATACAGATATATGGATTTCCTCAGTCTGTTGATAAAATAAATTAGGATACTATGACTCTATTAATATTTCCATTTAATTCAATTAAATTGTTGAAATCAATTTGGGGAATATACTTGTATCATTCTGGATTGTTTGTTTCATTTTGAGCATAGATTGGTATGTTTTTTAATATTATAAAATGATAATACGTCAGCATCGTATTATCGTAGATGATAATATATTCTATAAAATTTTACTATCACTTAATCTTAGGAGGATTGTGATGAAAAAAATTGTCTATGTAATTCTATTATTATCCTTATCGTTAGTCATAAGATGTGCAAGTACTGGGGGTTTGACAGTCCTTGAAGAGGCGATAGAGGATAATGTTATGATTGTTGGTAATGCGATTGTAGAGAATATCGACCAAGGATTTGCTTTTGATAATTGGGACTTAGGTTTCGAAGTTGTCATTGTAGGCAGAATTGCTGACGGTACATTGAATCAATATACGGTTCCCGCAGATAACAGGGGTTATTATTGTTTACAAAATGTTCCACCGGGTCAATACGCGTTGAAGGCGCTTATAATACCTGTAACAGGAGGCAGGCCCCTAAAAATTGTCAATAATTTGAACACTTTCGACTCGGAATTTTATCGTATGAGGTATCCGGAGCGTCCTATTGAAAAAAAAGCAGAATGGCTGCCGATGAAGAAGAGGGAACGAGTCATTAATTTTGGGATAAAGTGGTTTGGCTTGCGTACCGCCCGGATTGAAGATATGGACATAAATGCAATTGGAAAAATAATGCTGATGCAATTCTCAGAGAGCATTCGTTCAAGACGAATGTGGGATCAAGGTTATCCACATTCGCGCCAGGACCCGTTAATCCATTTTAAGGAAAGATTTCCTGAATCTGGATGGTGGAAATTATAGAGACTGATAAATTCTTGATGGTTATCTTTGAGGAAAAAGGAAACAGCGCTGTTAATTTATTGAAATAATTGGTTTTAAGTTTAAATATAATCTTAGAAAGGGGTGGTGTTTAACATAATATAAAAGAAGTAAGGAAGAAAGAAAGTAAGTATTAATTTAAAATATAACTAATACGGGGCTTTTGAAAAGGCAGATAGGGTGCCCTATCAACTCTATTCTGCCTTTTTTTTTGGCCCCCGTAAAATAAAATCTTATCTGAGAAAAAAAAGAACACTACTA
>JAUWXV010000274.1 GCA_030616165.1 bacterium
ATGGGATTTGATAAAAACGATCATTTTAAGTGTCCTGAATGTGAAAGGGATTATATTTGTGGTTCACATTATGATGCAGAAGAATTGGTATGTACAGAATGTTCTGAAAAGTACAAAAGCAAAGGTGAAGAAAAAGGAGTAAAAAATAAAATATCTGGTGGAGAGACTGCTGCCAAAGACGAGAACACCAAAGAGGAAAAGAAAACCCCGTTTTATTTTAAAGATATTGCATGTCCAATGTGTGGAGGGATTACTCATAATAGAGTGTTTAAACCAAAAATCTATTCCGAAAGAAAAGTTGACATAGATAAACACGTCATAGCCTATGGATGGAGCGAACCCGATTTTAAAGATTATCATCTTCCATTGTATTTATTTTGGCATTGTAATAATTGCAGATATACAGCAGAGAAAGTTGATTTTGAAAAACCTGGTAAAGATTCCTGGAGTAATTTCAGGATTTTAAAACGTGCTTATCCAGAAAAACTTCAGGATGACAAAGCAGCGGAGAAACTTGTTGCATGGCTTGGAAAAGGGATTAATTATGACCAGATGAATTATCCTATCTCATTTAAACTCCATATTCTTGGAATTTATATTCAGGAGATATTGGAACAGGATAATAGAGACACACTGAAATTGGGTAGATATTATCTCAGGACAGCATGGCTTTTAAGGGAGCTTAAAGAAAAAGAGGGTGAAGATAAGGACAAAAAGGTTGAGATAAAAAAATCCCAGGAACTTGAAATAATAAATAATATTATAAATGAATTGAAAAAGGCTTGGAAAGATATTCCTGCAAATGAAGAAGAATACCTGAAAAAAGCAGTGGAGTATTTAAGTGGGGCTTATATGAATCATCCGGCTATAAAAAATGTGGCAGCCGTTGTGGATATGCTTTTGTGGCTTTCAGGGATATGTTTAAAAATGGGAGACCAACAAAAGGGTTTTAATTATTTGAATAATGTTATTCAGGAAGGTCAAAAACAGAAGGTAAAAATAAATAATCGTCTTAAAAATCCAGAAATTTCGGATAATGAAGTCAGGAACCTTTCTGTTCAATCCAAAAAAATATCAAATACAGTGTCAAAAGCAAGGGATTTGATGCAGGATATTCAATATCAGAAATTTATAACCCAAAAAGAAAAAGCAAAAAAAATACTCGATAAAATTTCAGACAGGCCTTCTGAGGAAATAAGAAAAATATTAAATAAAAAGGGTTTTACTCAAAAAGTGATTGATTCCCTTGTCCCTGAGAAAAAGAAACTATTTGGACTTTTTGGATGAAAATAATTATACACTGTAGCGGATATAAAACTTTTCACGAAAAAAAAATTGCAAATTCAAAAATTTAATGGGATTTTATAAAAAACTTGCTATTTATTTATAATTCAATTGAAATAACATACATTCTTAAAGTAATTCTTTAAGCGAGATTTTAAAGCTATATTAGAAACAAACTTTGGCAAATTCTAAAAATGAAAAATTAACTACATGTCATTGTCCGCCAAAGGCGGATCTACCTAAGGTACGACGAGGAGCGGAGCAACGCCTGCGCAGGCGTGGCAATCTCATAAAAATTTGCTGAAGTTGAATTAGAAAAATAAAAATGGAGGTGAAAAAGTGACAACAATTACAGAGGTTCACGGTAGAGAAATATTAGATTCAAGAGGAAATCCAACAGTTGAGGTTGAAGTTTATCTTGAAAGTGGAGTTATGGGTAGAGCAGCAGTTCCTTCTGGAGCTTCTACGGGAGAGCATGAGGCAGTGGAACTCAGAGATGGAGATTCTAAAAGATACAATGGTAAGGGGACATTGAATGCCGTGAAAAACGTAAATGAAATTATTGCGAAAGAGGTTATCGGAAAGGATGCTCTTGAGCAGGATAAGATTGATAAACTTCTTATAAAACTTGATGGAACACCAAATAAAGGAAAACTTGGAGCAAATGCCATGTTGGGAGTTTCACTTGCTGTTGCTGAAGCAGGTGCTGTGGTTTTGGGACTGCCATTATACAGATATCTTGGTGGAGTCAGGGCAAATGTTTTACCTGTTCCTATGATGAATATTATAAACGGGGGACAGCATGCTGATAATAAACTTGAACTTCAGGAATTTATGGTCGTTCCTGCAGGTGCTCCAAAATTTTCTGAAGGATTAAGAATGGGGGCTGAGATATTTCATACTCTTAAAAAGGTCTTAAAAGATAAAGGAATGAATACCGCTGTTGGAGATGAAGGTGGATTTGCACCGAATCTGAATTCTAATGAGGAAGCCATTCAGGGGATAATTGAGGCTGTTGAAAAGGCAGGATATAAAGCAGGAAAAGATGCTTTTATAGCTCTTGACCCGGCTGCAAGCACGTTTTATGACAAAGATAAGAATAAATATATTCTTGAATATGAAGGTAAAGAACTTTCACCGGATGAAATGGCTGAATTTTATCTCAATCTTGTCAATAAATATCCAATAATATCCATTGAGGATGGGATGGCGGAGGATGACTGGGAGGGATGGAAAATTTTGACAGATAAACTTGGTGAAAAAATACAACTTGTTGGCGATGATTTGTTCGTGACAAATGAAGAACGAATAAAAATGGGTATAGAGAAGGGAGTATGCAATTCGGTTTTGATAAAACTAAATCAAATCGGAACGTTAACGGAGACCTTTAAAGCAATAGAGACAGCAAATTGTGCTGGTTATACTACCGTAATATCCCACCGCTCAGGTGAAACCGAAAATTCTGCCATTGCTGATATTGCTGTTGCTGTTGGTTCGGGTCAAATTAAAACTGGCTCTGCATCAAGAACGGATAGAGTATGCAAATATAACCAGCTTTTAAGAATTGAAGAAGAACTTGCGGAAGTGGCTGTTTATCCTGGAGTAAAAGCCTTTAAATCCTTTGGATAATATCAAATTTATAATTACAAAAACATTATCATTAAATTGATGAAATTTAATAAAGAAAAGTTCAGATTAAATATCAGTAAAAATATTGTTAAATTACTTCCCCCAAAGAAACTAAAAATAAAAAAATATCTTTATTTAATTGGGATATTAATATTTATTTATGTATATATTGCCGGAGATTATGGGATTTATCAACTTATTACAAAAAAGATTGAAGAAAAAAGATTAAATGACGATATTGAACTATTAATACTCGAACAGAAAAAACTTCAAAAAGAGAAAGAATTAATAAATAAGGGAGATTTAAACGAAATAGAAAGGATTGCAAGAGAAAAATACGGATTGGTGAAACCAGGAGAAAAGGTGTTTCATATTGTCATAGAAGGGGTAGAAAAAGGAAAAGAATAAAACAATCATATTTAATATTTTAAAATACTATGAAAAAATTAAGAACATATTTTATTACAGGTTTACTTGTAATTACACCAATTGGTTTAACCATATTTTTAATCTGGAATTTGTTTGTGTTTATTGATGGCATTTTAGGTAAATATATAAGTTTTATCCTTGTTAGGTTTTTTGGTTTTGAGAGTATGACTGAGCCGGTCAGAGGAATTGGATTTGTTGCAATTCTAATTTTGATATTATTTACCGGAATGCTTACAAGTAATTACTTTGGAAGGAAACTTATTCAACTGGGTGAGTGGATCTTAAAATCTATACCCTTTGTGAACAAAATATATAACGCTACTCAACAAATTTCCAAAGCTTTCATTTCTGAAAAAAGGGAAGTTTTTAAAAAGGCTGTATTGATTGAATATCCCAGAAAAGGGATATATTCAATTGGATTTGTAACTCGTGATACTGGGGGTGAAGTTAAAGAAAAGATGGAAGAGGATGCGGTTAGCATTTTTCTGCCCTCAACTCCAAACCCTACAACTGGTTTTGTTTTGTTTGTCCCTAAAAAAGATTTAGTCGAACTGGATATGAGCATTGAAGATTCATTAAAATTAATAATCTCTTTCGGTGCAGTTCTTCCAGAATATACCGTTGAAGTTTTAAAACAAAATAAAATATCTGATTTAAAAAGATTAAAAATTTAATCTGCATAAAATTTTAAAATAAAGTGTTACTGTTATGGATAACCAACCAAAACCACAATACAGTCTCACAATATCAAGTGAAAGGTCTTCAATTAGAAATGCAGTAAATCTTGTTGAAAAGGTAGCGGATAAAATGAAACTCGTTAATGAAGAGTCTGATAATCTCGCGATTTCGGTTTCCGAAGCAGTAGCAAATGCTATCATTCATGGTAATAAATTTGATAAAAATAAAAAGATTAAAATTAGTATATTTATTAAAAATAACAGGGTAACTGTTAAAGTTAAAGACCAGGGAAGTGGGTTTAATCCCAAGGAACTTAATAATCCCATCGACCCCGAAAATATTTCCAAAGAGTTTGGAAGAGGGATATTTATTTTAAGAAATCTTATGGATACGGTCGATTTTAATTTTACGAAAAGTGGAACAGAGGTTATCTTTTCTAAAAATTACAATAAAAATAGTTTTAAAAAATAATTTATTTTTAATATGGTTTCATAAAGATACTTTTTCAAAAATAATCAAAAATATCATTCAAGAACTGTCATTCCCGTGAAAACGGGAATCCATCTGTTTTATCTACTTACATTTATACTGGATTCCCACTTTCGTGGGAATGACAAACTGTGTTATTATTTTAGGAATTAAATTTTTTGTTGATAATTGAACCTTTTATTATCCTGATTTATTCATAAATACTGAATTGCATTATAATAGGGTGTCATTTCTAGCGGAGTCTCACCTCGCTTTTAGCGGGGGGGACGGAGTCGAGAAATCTCGTTTTTTTAAGGTATTGTCTATGACATAAATAATGAGTTCTCTTCCCGAGTACTCGGAACTTATATGCCCAAAATTTTTTAGTTAAAATATATGATGTTAAAAAAATCATTAATTTTTATATTT
>JAUWXV010000144.1 GCA_030616165.1 bacterium
CCCAAGTATGCAGTTTCCAAAAAAAGTATTTTCAAAAGTGGAATTAGATGGAAAGAAATACTTAAGTTCTGGAAAAGAAGATTTATTTGATGGTAATAATTATTTATGTGCACCGATTATAGTTATAGGAGAGGAAAGAGGTAAATTGTGTATAGGTTATACTGAAGATTTACCTTTTATAGAAATGTTTGAACAAAAACTTATTGGTGGATATGCTGAAAGATTGGGAAAGATTATTAACAGAAGAGAAACGGAGAAAGCTTTAAGAGAATCAGAAGAAAAGTTCCGAACTTTTATGGAAACTGCAAGTGATTTAATGCACATTACAGATAAAGATGGAAATCTTACTTATGTGAACGAAGCAATGGCAAAGACTTTAGGATATACTAAAGAAGAGATGATTGGAATGAATGTTACTCAACTATTAACTAAAGAAATGGTGGAAAAACACTATGAATCCTTATGGAAAGAATTGACCACAAAAGGGAGTTTTAGTTTTGAACCCACTTGGGTAACAAAAGGTGGAAAAGAAATTTACGGTGAAATAAATGTTATTGCCATTTATGATAGAAATGGTGAGTATGCAGGAAGTAGAGGGATACTTCGTGACACCACCGAACGAAGACAATTGGAAGAGGAGCGAATTAAATCGAGCAAACTTGAGGCAATAAATAATTTGATTGTAACACTAAACCATGAAATGAACCAATCCCTTTCTGTTATCATTTCATATGCATATTACATAATGGAGAAAGCAGAAAAGGAAAGTCAATTATATAAAGGCGTAAAATTAATCCACGAAGAAGCATGGAAAATATCAAATCTGGTGAAGAAGATTAGTAAATTAAAAGAAATAAAAATTTCTGAATACTCAAAGGGAACAAAAATGTTAGATTTGAGTGATACTGATAAGAAGGATAAAGATGAAGGATAAGAATATATTAGTGGTGGATGATGAAGGTTCGATTCGCCAAATGATGTTCGAAGCGATTACAAGAAAATTCATCAATATTTCTGTTATATCTGTTTCAAGTGGAGAAGAGGCTCTTGAAAAAATTAAATCAGTTAATTATGATTTAATTTTTTTGGATATTCATTTGGGGGATGAAAGCATAAATGGATCGGAAGTTTTGAAACTGATTAAAGAAATTAGACCTAAACAGAAGGTATATATGATTACTGGTTACGCAATTGAAGAAGAAATAGAAAAAGTATTGAAAAATAATGCCCTCGGCATTCTGTATAAACCATTTAAATTAAATAGTTTGTATAAGATAATTAAGAATCATGTTTAAAAAGCATTAATAGTGAGAAAAAATAATGCAAAATCATTAATTGTCCTATCCTTGTTTTATGAAAAAGTTTCATTTTCCCCTCCCTCCTTCTTCACATCTGAAAACTATGACTTTTATGGTTAATTTAAAGAATTATTATACCCATTATCCCAATACGGATTTATGTCATAATGTTTCAAATTTTTTCATATATTCTTTAAACAAATGGCAATCAAGTGATGTGTTTTAATAAATGTGCCAGTGATTAACTATAATGAGAAAATTTTTAATAGTTCGAATTAGTAACGTTTAAATAACCAAGACAACTAAATTCTCCAAGGATTAAAAATGCCGTGACACAAAACTAAATCCACAAGAAACATTATTTTAGCAAAAATGACCTGAAAAAGTGTAGATATGCAGATTTGAATGTTTAATAATTAATACAATATTTGAACCATAAAAAACTTGACAGTATGCAATTTTTTATATACATTAATTTAGATTAATTTTACGTTTGCAGATGTAAATATAAATTATAGTACTTTATTTATCCTGCATAGCAGGCTAAGTTTAGATTTAACAAGTTATTCATTAAGTTTCATTCAAATTCAATATGTGCAATAAGCAAATATAAAAAAGGAAATAGATGTATGACCTCCTCAAAGGATTTTTTCTCCACAGGAGATGCCTCGAGGTTGCTTGGAATCTCGAGAGCAACTGTATCCCGCATGTTTGATAAAGGAATTTTGCACGGCAAGAAGAATCCTATTACTGGAAAACGTAACATCAGCCGATATAGCCTCGTAGCTTTCATGAAGCAACACAACATTTCCCGAGCCAACATAATCATTGAAAAGAAGAGGATACTACTTGTAAGTTCCGATGAGGCCTTGGTGTCCCTTGTGCATAAAACTTTTGCTGATGACGAACGAATTAAGATAAAAGAGGTTACATTCGGTTGCGATGCCCTCATTTTGAGTTCGAAAAGAACTCCTGATCTGATTCTTATCGATGAAGAACTTCCCGACATCTCCTGTGCCGAAGTTGTCAAGTCCCTCAAGAGAATAGAAGAATTAAAAAATATTAAGATTCTATGCTTCTTAAAATCAGACATAGCCAGTAATCTTCTTAAATTGGGAGTCAATGAATGTATTATGAAGGATGCTCTCGATAAGGTCGATCTGATAAGAAGAGTCAATTTACTTATGAACATTCCTGAATCTCGGTTTACTACTTATCCTTTACCCGATAAAGAAAAACGCAGATGGCCCAGAATTACAATTAACATTCCAGCAAATGTCAGGGTATATAATGTGAATAAACCTAACCTTTATAACCCAGGTAAAGGTATTATTGAAAACATAAGCTTAGGCGGTGCATATCTTACTAAAGTTCAGCTATCCAATGGTAGTATCCCTGGTGATACTTTCAGATTCCTATTGGAAGTCAACCAGCCCCTCATGAAGAACTGGAAAGCCGAATCCAAGGTACTTCGACTCCAGTTCGATGGAGACACGACAGCAGGTATCAAATTCGTGAATATATCAAAGGAGAACGAGAATAAAATATTGGAGATGTTCAATTAACAACACTAAACTTTATTTAAACAACTATAACCTAACAGACCTGCAAAAAGTCTCGAAAACCTTTTTACCATATAAATCCCTAAAATGTTTTTGCCTCTTTTCTATCCAATAATTAATGACTATTAATTAAATGTAAAATAATGGGAACAGCTGTTCAGTACCTTGTGGGAGCAATCCCTCCTTCAGCACAGTAAAATTTTATTATCCCGCAATTTATTGCTTGATAATAGATTGAGGGTTTTTTATATCATAATAAAAATTCCGGGGATAATACAGGGAGAATGTTTAAAAAGTAAAGATGGCGTATAAATAAAAATGTGTTGGTGACAACACCAACACATAGTTGATTTTTATCAAAGTTTTGCTACTAAATTAGTCAGGGATAGGGATTAACAAGAATATTTGGTTACAAGTAATCCCTATCCCTATTTAACAAGCATTAATATGAAAAATTCTTCTCTTATTAAAATGAAGCTCCAATAGAGATTCTGTTTACTGCATCAAAGACTCCCAAGTCACTATATGAATAATCAATCTTTATACCAAATCCTCCTTCAACGGCGTATTTAATGCCAACTCCCGCAGATAGTCCCTCCTCATCGTAATTATATTTATATCCAGCACGAAGGGCTATCATATCCATATACCAGTATTCTCCTCCAATATGAATTCTCTCTGTGTAATCACGTGGATGAACAGCATCAACTGCCAATACCAGAGACTGGCTTTCCTGAAGTGATGGCACAAAATCAAAAATATCCATACCAAAGCCAAGCGTAAATGTCAGAGGCAGTTCAAATGCCGTTTCCTGATATTTGAACTGCGGAGAAAAGTTTCTAATACTCATTCCTACCCTGAAACTCCTGAATCCAGGGTAAAATATTGTTCCAAAGTCGTATGCAAGACCGGTAACTTTGTTTTTAACGGTTTCACCATCAGGAAAAAGGTTTTCTCCCAGGTGCTGGTGTGCATATTTGATGTGACCACCTAACGTGAACTTGTCGGTCATCTGTCTTGCATATGCTAAACCTACTGCATAAGCACCAACATCCACATCTCCCGTTTCTATGAAGCCTTTCTCGGTATCTGCAACCCGGGTGCCTATTATTTCACCATAATCACTTGTGATAAGACTAATGCCGACGTTGCCCCAATTCCCGAAATTCTGCACAAATGCGGCGGCGTTATACTTGATGTCAACTATCCATTCGGTTCTGCTAACAAAAATATCAGAAGTTGAGCGCATCGCGGCTATACCGGCAGGATTATAAAACATGGCACTGGCGTCATTCCCAACCATCATAAATGCTCCACCCATAGCGGCAGGCCTGGCTCCTACATCAACCTTCAAGAACTGAAGACCTGTCTGAGCAGTCTTCTTTAAAACCGGATGAGTGGGCATTGCAACGACCATACAGAGAAAAGCAATGGTCAATAATAAAGTCAATTTCTTCATTCTATATACCTCCTTTTAATCCCGACTCTGCCCACTTCTGGCAGACAAAGTCAGGAAAATTTTTTATTTTCAAATAATAACTTATAAATATTACCTTACAACCACGAATTTTACGAAATGTGTATTGCCAGTTGCATTACCTTCTGCATTATTTTCTTCAATGAGTGCAATATAAATCCCACTTACGATAAGCTGGCCTGTTTCAGTGACTGAATGTTCATAAGTTAAATCTCCCCATGCTTGATCACCAGATCCATCGGTATGCTCCAGGGTCTTGACTAAATCCCCGCTTTCACTGTAAATCTTGATGGTGCAGTATCCAGGTATATCCAAAAACATTATTTTATCCGGCTCACCAACATATTCCAAAGCACCTATATTGAACGGGTTAGGAACAACCCTGATGTCGTCTAACGAGGTCCCGGGTATTCTTGTCAGGTATGCCGCACGAGAAGTCATATTAAGATGTCTTCCGCTCTCAAGGCTCTCTATTTTACCATTCACATCGGCGATATTTCCTACCCCGTCATCAAATGCAGATACATAATAATAATATCCCTGTCCGCGCTTTGCAGCAATATCGTCATAACTATGAGTAAGAGCATTTGCGGCGCCCTGTCCACATTCAAAAATAAGTTCCCACAAACCTTGCAGTTTATCATCGATTACTTTGGGTCCCGGATTTCCTATAGCCCTATAAACCCTGTAGCCGGCAAAATCAGATGCAGATTCGGATTCGTTACCCCACGATATCTCTACCCTATCGGGCCTGGAGTTTACCTCTATGGATGGAGGCGGCGGTGCGATTGGAACCTCGTAACCGTTATCAAAGTTACGTTTTACATACCCTGCCCACTTAAAAAGCGTATCCCTGCCTGTAAATACCCAGCAGTTTTTAGCCCAGTTGTTATACTCAGACGATTTGTCGTCTGCAGCATAAAGTTCCGGATAATTTATATATTGAGGGGACATGTTATCGGTAACACCAAATACCATTCCCGGCGGGGGTTCAATATCTATTTTATTAACCCATTTGTTACCTACATCAAATCCGATTTCAGGCGAAATAACTCCTAATAAATCTGCCCAGACTATTCGAATATTCTCTCCGGGTCCTAATTGGTAAGGTCCGCAGGAGGTCCAACTTTTTCCACGCCCAGCGAAACCAAGGTCCTTTGTAAATTTAACCCGGTCTTCCATTCTAACCGTATGGTGTGTCCCGGGATATGTTTCCTCTTGCGGTATTTGCGGCGTCCCGAAGAGGCCTGCTTCACCGATACTCATTAACTCGTACACTAGAAGATGCTCATCCGGAGTCCTCAAGTTTGCCTGGTGCTTGGCAGGGAGCCATTCAGGATGGCCTACACCGGTCATCTGTGGTTGAGTTATGTCATCAGTTTCATCAGTGGGAGATTTGTCAACATGAAGATGGGACTCGCCGTCATATCGTGCATCTCCGAGAAATCCATGTCTCGTATGAGGAGCGCCAGTGTCATCGTATTTTGCCGTCAGCCTTCTCGCGGAATAAGAATATACCATTCTCAGACTATCCCCGGGATATTCTCCATAGGCACTAAAAAAGTGTTCTGGTCTCCAAGAACTCCGCCCACCAGATCCACGAGGTCTGGTTTCTCTCATAAAGTAGAGGTCGTTTAAGGTCTGGGTCGGAAGTTCGACTTCATCATCAAGGTCTAAATTTCCCGTATTTGTGAATGTCCAGTCCCATATAGCGTAATCATCATGATTATACTGACTCCAGGCAAGTACTCTTTGATTAATATCAATCCCAATCTGTGTCCTTATAAATGATTCTATCATTACGTCCGCAGTTCCTGGAATTTTATCGGGGGCTACTTCATCGCCCATCCTGGGGAAGGGGTCATCTAACCTGTAGCCATCAACAGTAATTGTAGGAGGCTGGTATCTAAAATACCTGCGAAGAGTTATACCCTCATCATCCGGTAAAGGCATCGTGTTATATACTTCATCAGCACTGGCTGTGGCATTATTAGCTATCCTTACCGGATAATCGACACCATTTTCATCTTTCCAGTTCTTGGAAGCAAGATGGTATCCATTACAACTATATATGCCGTCTCTCCAATTGTCATAATAAGTATACTCAAACCGGTGACTACCTGCTACTTCACCCTGGTCACCGGAATCAACTATCTTAAAGCGTACATTCCCTATTCTTATATGCCTGAAAACATTAGCATAAACGGATTGATAAGCGAACAGGGAAAGTATCGTAAATAAGAGCAAATAATATACTTTTTTCATAATTGTACTCCTCACTTTGTTTATATGTTATGTCAGAAATAGATTTTTTGATTTTAACTATTGCTGTATTTGTTTCTCTGTCATTCCCCCCGCAACTGCGGGGGAAATCCATTCTTCATTATATTGTCATTATCGTATCAAAACCGAAATAGATTCCTGCTTTCGCAGGAATGACAGTTATTTAAAATCATGAATGACAGTTACTCAAAACATTTTTTAATAGTTTTTAATAAAAATTTTGACATTGCCTTCTTTATTCAGTTTTCCCTTTTAAAAATCGATTTTTAATCCGAAAAAGACGTACCTTTGATTTGTAAATGTAAATAGGTCGCGATTCGGCATGTCTATATAAGGCTTATCAGTACCGGGACCTCCAACATCTCCCGGTTTATCGTTTCCAGAAACATAACCTGCGTTCAGATATTCTTCACCCTCATACATAGGCAGGTGCAGTGATTCAAAATAGTCGTTCCTATCGTCACTATCCAAAAAACCTCTTGTAGCGAAACGTTTTATATTAAACAAATTATTGACATCCGCAAAGACTTGAACGGAATATTTTCCAAATCTCATCCTCTTACTAAATCTTGCATCGACATTATTAGAACTTTTATACTGCAGATTTCTATCTAATTCGTAAGTACTTAACGGGTCCCACGTATAGTAGGAACCTGCCCTCCAACTATAAAGTGCTGACAAGTGAATATCGCCGATGGGCTTTATTCCAGCCACCGTCGGTCCAAAATCTCCTGGAGTCCTGAAATTAATATTGGCACGCAGTAAGGGTCTGGCAAGTGGTCTCTCCTGAAACGGATCCTGCAGTCCATATCTTGCCTGCTCTCTCGGATCCTCATAGTAGTGTTCTCGTCCAATATATCCTTCAGTGGATACCATATAGTTATAATTAAGCCATCCAGTGATAAACCGCCCAAAACGCTTTTCAAGTCTAAACTCAAATCCTCTTATATCTTCATAATGATTGTTTTCAGTAGTCTCGTAATCAACCAATCCATCAAAATCCGTATACCACACGTCGCCTGTTTGAGCAGTCACATCCTTGTAATAACCAGAAAGATGAACCAGGAACAGGTTACGGACATTGTATTCGACTCCTAACTCATAAGAGACAGTTTTTGGCAAATCTGCAGATGGGTTACCTATAAACTCAATTCCTCCTACCCGGGCTATTTGTCCAAAGTCAATATGGTACATATCGTGAGTTCCAGCCATTGAATAAAAATGGCCATAATTAAAATAGAGTTTGGCATTTTCAGAGATTGGATGAGATACCCCTAAACGGGGGCTAATTTTCAGGTGACCTTTTGCTTTTTCTTGTGGTGCTTGTTCAACGAAAACATCTTTGTATTGTTTTGTAAAATATTCGGAATATCTATCGACAGTGTACCAGTCACAATTTGGGTCATTGTAATCAAGTCTTATGCCAAAATTGGTAATCATTCCCTCAAACTCAAGTTTGTCCTGTATATAAGCACCACCGCGTAATGGAACTTGAGCCCAAACATTCTCAAAACTGCCATGTTCCTGCCCATGCGCCACATGGTCGACGTCATATTTAATATTATCATAGTTAAACATAAAACCAGCCTTTACCTGGTTATACTTATCGACCTGGCTGGTTATATCAAACTTAAGATTGACAGTGTTTATCTCACCGTTATCCATATTTAAATACTCGATGTGAGCGGGATGAAAACGACCCCATCCTTCAGGAAGAGGTACCCACCAGGCTCCATACGGCGTCTCATCAACGGGTGTACTGCCAAAACTTGTAATTGTAGTTCTATCTCTCATTCTATTAAAGCCGCTGTCCCTTTCCATACTGCGAGTATGAGAGATTCTAATATTATAAAATGTTCTGGGACTCAAAACATGGTCAAAAGCAATACCAGTCACATTCCGAATCAACTTAATCGGCGTGTCTGTCCAGGGCAAGTATAAATTATTGTCGGGAATTCCCGCGCTTGCACGACGTAATATTTCATCGCCGTCATCGATGGTATTTCCATGCGTATTAAGTGTATTAGTCTCTCCATACAATCCCTCGAGGGTTAATTTCATAGATTGAGATAGACGGGATGTCACCTTTAAATGAAAATTCTCTTCAACAAAGTAATCTCTGTTAGAGGGAAGGGCAAACATTTCGTAATTAGTTCTATAAGAAGCAAAAAAGCTCAGGTTGCCCAGATATTTACCAATATAAGGGACTGGACCTCCAAAACTCATATCCATATTCCAGTCAGGCTTATCAGCGTATGTTAACTCTGTCTGGCCAAGTGCTCCACTTCCTTCAAGGGCATGCCGCCATAAAAATATATCTCTGCACTCTTCAGGAGTTCTGTTATTAATTGCGATTTCGTCTTCTAAAAGCATTTCAGAATAAGCATTCCATCCCCTAAATTCAGGATGTTGTTTCTGTGTATACTCATCCCATGTTCCGTTCTCGGTTCCGACCCACATAACACCGGGGTCAAGATAGGGCCTCAAATACCAACTATTAGGATTTGTAATTTTTACATCAGCATGTTTTAAACGAGCAGGGCTAACCCTGAAATCGAATGAACCATGATATATACTCGGAGAACCTTCTTTGGTAACAATGTTAATCAGTCCGGAACGAACATTACCATACTCAGCATTAAAGCCTCCCTTGATAATGTTGAGTTCCCTCACAGCGCTGAGATTAACCATCATCATAGGTCTATTTTCTCTGTTATCCACGACCGTCAATCCATTCATAATAAACCCGGTCTGGTCTAATCCTCCACCTCGAATGTTATCACCTATAATTCCAGCCTGCAGACTAATATATTGATTGATATCCGTAACAAGCGGGACTTCCAGTATTTGCTCAGCGTCGGCAACAATATGGCTTGCCGAAATATCCATTGGAATGATTTCTCTCTCGGCAGTTACTGTAA
>JAUWXV010000314.1 GCA_030616165.1 bacterium
TTAAACAATAAGCCCTTTCCCATAAATCAAAAGAATGTTCTATTATGACAAAATATTTATCTTTATATTTCTTAACCGTTTCTCTAATATTCTCGGTCAATTTTGGTTCGTTTGGGTCGGGAAACTGATAGTTTTTATAATTTTCGATATTTTCGAGTGGGTAATGTCTAATAAAGAATCCTTCGGTGATTACAAGGTCCCATCCGATTCCAAAGTTGTCGTATCGTATTCCATTCTTGTGGTCTTCAATAACAGTATCGTTGGCAAATCCTACACGGATATATTGGTTCAATATGTCGGGAAGTTCGCCAACATCAACTCCTAAATGTTCTGCAATTTTTTTGCCCATTTCTGGGGTGTATTCTATATGGGACGGAAATATACCCTGTTTTTTTCTTTTTATCGCATTTATTACGATTTCTCTGTTCACGTTTGTTTAAATCCTGAGTCGCTGCTATGTAATATTAGATTTCAATAATAAATGAAGGATCTAAGTTATTTTATGATTTATATTTTTTAAACCAGATTGTTGTAAAAGAAGCAGCAAATAATTTTATTATTATTCCGGGAATAAATATAATAAATCCACTGAAAATAACCTGATACATAGTTATACTATTTTTAATTAGAAAATTTATACATATATATAAATATGAAAGACCAAAAATGTATATTATTGCAAGTCCGATTAAATTTGATGTAAGAAGTAAAATGAATGCTTCTTTATAATTTTTGTAATCAATTTTTTCAACCATTATGCCTGTGAAATATACTGCAGGTACAAAACCAATTAAATATCCGAACGAAGGTTGAAAGATATAATTTGGTCCTCCACCATTTGCGAATATTGGCATTCCTGATAAACCCACTGTTAAATATAAAAGTTGGCTTATTGTCCCGTCTTTTTTTCCGAGGATATTTGCGGCTAATAGGACAAATAGTGTCTGGAGTGTAATTGGAACCGGATACATAGGAATTTTTATAAATGCCGATGCTGCAGTCATAAAAGTGAAAACAGAGATGTAAAAAATCCTTACCAATAAGATTTCCATTTCGGATTTTTTTTCTGTTCCTGCTGTTGTGTTCATAATTTTGTCAATCCTCCATTAATTGTCTGACGATTTCAATAGATAATTCAATTATGTTTAAAAATTTACAAATGTAAATTTAAGTAAAATTTCTTAAAATAGAAAGAATTTTATTTTGAAATTTTTTGAACAGATAGGCTGATTAATTTGTATTTTAGAGTAGAAGAAGGAAAATCATCATTAAAATTGAGGAGGGTAAGAAATGAAGAAATTAACTCTAATACCACTGATACTAATTTTTCTTTTTTCCTCCATAGCGTTTGCACAATCACGAAATCCTGCATTAGCTAGACAAAGGTCTATTTTAAGACAGAATAGAGCTCAAATATTTTCAGAAAGAATTATAAGTAATAGACTTAATCTAACTGAGGAGCAGAAAGATAAGTTGGAAGAACTTAATGAGAACTGGAAAAAAGAGAGAGAGAGTATAGCTAAAGATTTGGGGGAGGCAGAAAAGGAACTTGGTGAATTGATGAAAGAGAAAAATCCGAATGTAACGGATGTGAACAGCAAAGTTGAGCAGATTAATTCTATAAGGTCAGCACTATCAAAGAAGAAAATCGAGATGAATCTTGGAAGAAGGAAGATTTTAACTGATGAGCAGTGGGAAAAAAGTCAGAATGCCAAGGAATTTTTAGGCAGAGGAAGATTATTTTTAAGGGGGAGACAACCGATGATTTTGCGAAATAGGAGACCGTTTTTATTTGGCAGGGATTTACTTCCTCGCATGAGGTTTTTTGACAGAGGATTTGATATTAGAAATAGATTTAGGGAGAATCGTGTTCCGTTTTTAAGGGAGAGATTCAGAAAGTTTTTCGATAGACCTGAATTTCGCCAACAACCAAGACTTGAAAGAAGAACTGTACCGAGACCTGAAAGAAGGCAGTATCAAAGAGGATTTGGAAATTTGGTAAATCCAGAAGATGGGATATTTGAGTCATTTTATGGATTTTACAATATCCCAGATATTTTTGATGACCAGTTTATTTTGTATGAAGACGATATTCCCATTGGGGAAATGGAAGAGTGGTAAATAAAGGAAAGGATAAGATTGATAAAAGAAAAAATCTCCTAATTGCTGCTCCCGTATTTAAAAGGGAGCAGCGCAAATTTTAATTCCTCAGTTCTGAAGAATATAAATTCTATTTTGACATTATGGACAAAAAATTATTGAATTATTGATAAAATTATATATCTTGTAAATGTGGAATCAGAAATTTTAAAATCAGATATTTTATTAAAAGAAATAGCTGACGAAGCTCTGGTTGAAAAGGTGAAGGCAGGTTCTAACGAGGCTTATACAGAACTGGTGAAAAGGTATATGAAAAAGGCATATTCAATTGCTTATCAATTTGTCGGGAATAGTGAAGATGCAAAAGATTTATCGCAGGATGTATTTGTAAAGATTTATCAGTCTATTTCAAGTTTTAAGGAAGGACATAAATTTTTTTCCTGGTTTTATCGAATATTAATGAACCATTGTATAAATTTTAAAAGGAAAAAATCTATCTCAGCCTTTAATACGGAAGAATTTAGAGGATATACTAATCCAAGTTGTATAGTTAAATCTGAAATTAATGAGAAGATTAATCACGGTGAACTCAAAGAGGCAGTTTATAAAGCGATTTCAAAGTTGCCGTTAAAGCAGAAAAAAGTTGTTTTATTATGCGAAATCGAAGGTTTTACACAGCAGGAGGTTTCCGAAATACTTAAAATATCAGAAGGAACTGTAAGGTCAAGGTTGTTTTATGCAAGAAAAAGATTAAAAAAATATTTAAAAGATTATTTAATTTAATTATAAAACTTTGGTAGATTTTGAATAATTTGTTAAAAATATTAAAGATAACCGTTTTTATACTCGATAGAGGAAAGATTTGAGCATCTTGAATATTCAGGGTAATTTTAAGTTTATCTTTTTCAAAAAAATAGAAATATTATGAGTTAAAATATTTTAAGAAGGTAAAAATGAAATGCAAAGAAGTTAGAAGATATTTTACTGAATTTTTAAAAGAAGATATAAGTGGTGAAAAAAAGGAGAAAATTTCGGCACATATCGAGAGTTGTGAGTTGTGCAGGGAGGAGTTCAGACAATTTTTAATCTTGACTAATGTTATTTCTGAAGCAAATACTCCCGAGAAGGATGAGCTTTATTGGGAGAGCTATCTTAAAGAGATTGAAGATAGACTGAACATCCTACCGAAGAAAGAAAAAGCGAAAATAGTCAGGAAAATTGAACTTCCTTTGTTTTTGAGGAAACCTGCTTATGCTGTTGCGGCTGTATTGATTTTGGCTGTTGGAATTATTGCATATCAAAAATGGATAATTGAAGAAAAAAATGTCAAT
>JAUWXV010000240.1 GCA_030616165.1 bacterium
ATAAACAAAGAGAGTATAACACTTTATTCTCCTGATAATGTACCCAAAATAATAAAAGATATTTCTGTTAATGGTAAAAAAATAGAATTTACCATACCTGGATTGGAAATTTACGATGTTGTTGTGATTAATTAAATTTAATTTTATTAGAAAAAAAATTAGAAAAAATTTATTATTAAGAATAAAAAAAATACATTACTAATATAAAAAATATTTTAGTTTACATAACACCGACCTTGCCAATTCTTGCCACTTTTGGTGTTAAATGGTGGCTTTCGTGACTTTGGTAGCACTATAAGGAAAGTGATGTAAGTTCAGCAGCCATACGCAGTTAAGTTGATTATTATAGAGTTACAATATTGTTTAAAAATGGTAGAGCATCTGACTCTTAATCAGATGGTCTGAGTTAGACTTTAACTTATAAGTAAATTGATGAATAATCTAAAATTGGAAATATAAAATAGAAATTACGTAAAGTAAAAAGAGGAAATAAAAAAATAAATTATTTATTAAGATTGTTTTCAAAATTGCCAACAATTTTTCATGTTACCATTATGTAACTAAACAGATACAAAAATATACAAAAATTGACCAAGATTGACTCAAGTAATTAAGATTTAAAAATGGGGATAAATAGAAGATTATTAAGGTAATTATAATGTTTACAAATGGTGGGCGATATTGGACTCGAACCAGTGACCTCCTGCTTGTAAGACAGGGAGGATATTTCAAAATAATTTTCGTAAATTATTAAAAAACAATCATAATAACTACATGGCCTCCACACTTTATATTGCCACTAATTGGCACAATTGACACCATTTAGCACCACTGCTGACAAATATTGATAACATTTATTTTTAGCTAATTTATATCATAACTAAATATTCAATCAAAAGTTGCAAAAATTGCAAATAAAAAATTTTATTTGAAAAAATGAGATTTAGACTATATATTTAGTGTTAGTTGATCATAAAGAAAGAGGAGAAACTCATATGTATAAAAATTGTAACCGCCGGGATGTCTTAAAATTCCTCACAGCAGCAGGAGCCGGTATAGTTTTGACTAAAACGGAGTCATCAAAGTCAGTTCCCCTTACCAATAAACCGGTACGTGTTGGATTTGTCGGCGTAGGAGACCGTGGGTCTTATAACCTCGATATCTGCTTAGGTATGGAAGGTGTAGAGGTCGTTGCACTTTGCGATATTAAAGACTCATATTTATATCGTGCAAAACGCTGGGTTGAGGAATCGGAACAGCCAACGCCGAAACTTTATGGAGAGAGCAGGACAGATTTTGAGCGGATGTGTGATAATGAGGATTTAGACCTTGTTGTCACTGCAACACCGTGGGAATGGCACACGCCTGTTTGTGTTGCTGCGATGAGGACCGGCAAGAATGCTGCAAGTGAACAGCCAATTGCGATAACGGTTGATGAGTGCTGGGAATTAGTGGAGACATCTGAAAAAACTGGTAAGTTTTGTACTGTATTGAAAGAAATAGGTGACCTTACTATTACAAATATGATACGGCAAGGTTTATTTGGTGAAATTTTGCATTGTGAAAAAGGATATGTACATGACCTCAGGCTTGTCAAGTTCGATCCTGAAAGGGAACCGTGGAGATTAAAGCATTCCGAAAACCGAAACAGCATGTTATATCCGTCAATGTATCAATTTACAACATATTTGGAACTTGGTCACGGTGACAGAATGGACTACCTGGTATCAATGAGTTCGAAATCACTGTCGATTAACGAATTTGCGGCTTTAAACTACGGTGATGACCATCCATATGCTACAAAAAAGATGGCTTTGGGTGACTATGTAGGTACTCTCATTCATACTGCAAACGGGAAAGTGATAACTTTTCATTTTGATACAAGTACTCCCCACCCGCGACATATTTTTCGAATGCAGGGCACCAAAGGATGTTTTATGCAAGATAGAGCAACCGGGGAACAGAGGATTTATATCGACGGGCGAAGTCCAGAACCACACAGCTGGGAACCTGCCGATGAGTATTTTAAAGAATATGAGCACTCGTATTTGAAGACTTATAGACCAGAACCGCGCAAAGCAATACGCGGCCATGGCAGCGGCAATACTACACCTATAATGTGGCACCGGATGATTAGAGCAATCAGGGAAGGAAAGCCTATAGACCGTGATGTTTACGATTCTGTTAACTTTGCAGTCATTCCTCCCATTTCAGAAATATCAGTAGCTAACAATAGTAAACCTGTCGAGATTCCCGATTTTACCCAAGGCAAATGGAAGACTAAACAACCTGTTGAAATTAGTTAGACATCAGAATGATTTTTTTATATATGAAAATAAACTACAATAAGCATTTTGCTTTAATAATATAGGAGAATAAAGATGAAAAAAAGAATATTTTTGATTTCATTTATCATATTCTTCCTTTACTTTTTAACAGTACCGCTGCTCTTGGCACAGGAACCCGAGATTCCTTATGCTGGTGAGGTACCCCTGACACCAAATGTTAGACCGATGATTATTGTTAGCGGCTCAGATTATGATATGGGTTATCAATGGTATCAACAGATTGTTCAGATTTACGGAAAAAAGCCGTGCGAGGAACTTTCACACCAAAAATTTACGGAAGACGAGCTTTCTGCTCTGAAGGCATACCAATGGTACATTAGAAAATATACGCCTGAAATGATAGAGTTACTAAAGGGTATGGTTGACGGTGCAAAAGATGCGGGCATTTTCCTGACTTATGAGCAGGTCCTGGCAAAATGGTCAGGTACAACAAAATATCCTTTTCCTGCTGGAAGTGAAAATGAGAAACTACCACCAGAGGAAGACTGTAGCGGTTGGGCTGCCTGGGGAAGAATGACAAAAGATGGAAAACTATATTGTGGTGGAAGTGGAGATCATCAAATCATAATGGGAGATAATGAGATTAGAAGTTTCGAATATTGCGTGGCTATGTTTCCAGAAAAGGGGAATAACTTTGTGTTTTCTACTTCAACGGGATGTTGCTGGCACGTAAGTATGAATAATAAAGGCTGTGCAATGTTTCACCACGGTACCACTGGTTACTATGGGCGTTACTTGCCACCGGAAGAACAAAATTACGGTTATGGCGTGCCAAATGTTATGATAACGATACATACTCTTCGATTTGCTCAGTCTGCTAATGATGCACAAAGAATAGTGTTATCTTTGCCAAGCGGAGATGGGAGAGTCGGTGGCGCCTGGGCAGACGTAAATGGGACTGCTTTTGTTATTGAGAATAGAGATAATCCAAGAGCTATTAGAAAATCCGGTGATTATGGTGAGAGAGATTTCATTTATAGTACAAATAATTTATTCTCAGAAGAATTGAAGGATTGTTATAAACCGCCACCCGGACAAAAGGTTATTTTTTTCCCACACGTGGGTTATTTGGGTACAGAGGGAAGTTTGGGCAGCATAGGTCGGAACTTTGAATTATGGAACTTATTCCATAACTACCCAGGTGAAGTAGACATAAATTTTGCTAAGATGATTTGGCGTTTTCCCGGTCCCCCACCTCCTTATGCCACCATAGACGAGGCTGTTGAAGATTATGACAGGTCTCAAGCAAGGCTTTGGAATGCACATGTTAGTCAGACAGGGAATGCAATGGTAGGTATTATGGTGCCTGACAATGGAGAGGAGGGATTATATTACGTATCTCAGGGATGCGCTGTAAGAGGTAATGACTCTCCGACTTATCCGGGTGGTGTCGTCATCCGTATTGCTCCTACTTATTCTTTTTATCAGTTAAAGCTTGATTCTAACGTTAGGAATGTTGCACGTGCAGCCAGAACTCGTACTCAATATGATTTATATAATGCATATCAGGAATTGAGTAAGCTAAGCTATGAAGATGTTCCTTATGCACCGCTAAATGCAATATTAGACCAGGCAACAACTGAGTGGCAAAAAGGTGAATATTATAGTAGAATTGCCGGAAGAAAGCAAGGAAATGAGAACATTAACTGCCTGGCAAAATCAGCAAGATCTTATTTTAGGGCTCAGGCACTTGCACTACAAGCTTATAATTCCTTAGTTCCTCCCGCGAAGTGTCCGGAAGACCTTGGTCTTAGAGAATGGTTTGGCGCATGGGGTGATTGGGATACAAGGGGTGATAATTAGCTTAAGATATATTATTTTTATATAGAAATAAGAAACTTTGTAAACATAGTAGTCAGCTATTTTTTAAATTAAACATTATTAAGAAGTATATTTTTTAACTATAGTAATATTTACTTTTTTAAAAAATAAACAATATATGTTTTCCATATAATTGAATATAAATCAATTAAAATTTAATCAATTAAAAGTAAGAGGAGAATAATATGAGACTGTATATTAAGAAGCCAAGTTTTATGATTATCTTTGGGGTAATATTTTCTGTCGTATTTTTTTGCACTAAAAAGGCACAGGAGAGTTCATTAAAAGATATTCGTTTGCTTGATTTTAAGCCTAAAACAATGCTTGTAGTAAAAGAAACAAAGGTTGAAAAAGCAAAGTTTCCTGTTATAGATTGTCACAATCATCTAAGAAGAGTAATTAATGCGGGTGCGGATATTGAAGAGCTGATTAAAATTATGGATGAGTGTAATGTTCAAATGGTTGTGGACCTTGACGGATATCCGGGGGGACAGTTTGAAAAGAGTTTAAGAACATTAAAGGAACCGTATTCTGATAGATTTTTGGTTTATACGAGAATTGATTGGACAAATCTTGATGACCCAGGTTTTGCTGAACAGATGGCAAAGAAAATCGAAGAAGACGTAAAGAAGGGTGCTCAGGCATTAAAAATAAGAAAAGAGTTAGGTCTTGAGATTCAGTTAGCGAATGGCACATATCTTCCTGTTGATTCTCCAAAACTGGATCCAACCTGGGAAATGTGCGGGAAACTTGGGATTCCTGTGACTATTCATGTTGCTGACCCCGTGGCATTTTTTACTCCTCTTGACAGGTTTAATGAGCGTCTTGAAGAAGTGATTGACCATCCGGACTGGATGTGGAACAGACCTGAATTATACAATGTAGAAGAAATAATGGAACAGAGAAACCGTATGTTAGCAAAACATCCTAATACAAACTTCATTGGTGCTCATGTTGGCGGCATGTCTGAAAATCTTGCATTAGCTGCAGAATGGCTTGATACATATCCTAATCTTTATTATGATACTTCAGCGAGGATTCATGAAATTGGAAGACAACCTTATACTGCAAGAAAATTTTTAATTAAGTATCAAGATAGAATTGTTTTTGGTTCAGATGGATGTGATGCCGGTCCGATAAATGCAGAAATGTACCGACTTAATTGGAGATGGTTTGAAACTGATGATGAATACTTTGACGTCTCAAAAGCCCATCATTATCAGGGAAGGTGGATGGTTTACGGTGTTCATCTTCCTGATGAAGTCCTAAAAAAGATATATTATCAGAACGCAAAGAAATTATATCCTGGATTATAGAAAATATTATAAAGAAGAGTATTTATATTATTGAAATTATTTTTTATATTATTATTTATAAATATCTCTGAATTGATA
>JAUWXV010000270.1 GCA_030616165.1 bacterium
CACAAGTTTTGACATTTAGTCATTTGGATTTTATTTGGCATTTGAGCTTTGAAATTTGGTCTTTTATTAGTAATACATCATAAAACTGCTTTTTTCAGGTGCGAATATTTAAAGTTAATGTATTAACAAATCGTTACACTAGCAGAAATTTTTTAAATTTTCCGAAACTCACCACAGTTCAGCAATGTAAAAATGAGTAAGAAGGTATTAAAAAATTGTGCAAAAATCATTCCAAGAAGAATAATTGACTTTATGAAATACAATAGATGAGTCAAGTTTAAAAAGGTTAAAACCGCGAATTTCGCTAATCAAAACTAATTGATTTTTATTAAATTGTGTAATATTAAATTAATGAAATTCGCGTAATTAGCGGTTTTTAGAGCAGACTCATAGATTGCAAACAGAAAAATATGTTTAAATATTTTCAAAAGAAAAAACAATTGTTCTTCAACTTTTCAATATTCTCTATTCCAGACTTACTATTCAATTTTTTAATTTTTTCCACAATAAGGTTAGCCTCACCAGGTATTCTGGATTGAACCTTTCCGATTATTATAAAAGGACCAACACCTTTTAATAGTGCACCGTATTCCTGATAAACCTTTGGAAATAAAACACATTCCATAACACCTTTTTTGTCTTCGATTGTGATAAATTTCATAAATTCACCATTTTTCGTATATGCCTTCCTTCCTGTTACAATCCATCCTGCCACCTTTACTTTATTCTCCCTTTTCTTTTCAAGCTCATTAGAAAAAGTAATTGTGGGGTCTCTTTCAATCTCCGGGAAAATGCTCAATGGATGACCAGAAACGGCAAAGTTCAATATTTCAATTTCATTAACAATACGCTGAACAAAATTATACGGAGAGAGATTCAGATTGCCTGTAAGAATTCGCGTAACTTCTCTTTTTTTCTTATTTTTAAAATAGACTTTCGCCTTAATAATAAGATTCGGTTCACTTTTTTCAATAGAACGAACTGCCCCACATCTGATAAGATTATTTATCTCCTTTTCTCCCAGCGAACAGCGGTCTATTAAATCATATAATTCAGTGAATTTTCCCTTTTTCCTCTCTGAGACAATCTTATTCATACTCTTACAGGTTAGTTCTGAAACAGCCGAAAGTCCTGATATTATTTCATTACCACTCGATGTAAATTCGATTTCCGCTTTATTCACGTCAGGGGGAACAATTTTTAATCCCATTCTCCTGCATTCCTCTATATATTCTGCTCTTGAATAGAATCCCCCAAAATTATTCAACACCGCTGTCATATATTCAACAGTGTAGTAATTCTTCAGATATGCACTCTGATATGCAATAAGTCCGTATGTAGCACTGTGAGCCTTGTTAAATCCATAACCAACAAAATTGCAGAGAAGATTCCATATATTTTTTGCTTCTTTTTCATCGAGACCGTTTTTTATCGCCCCATCTGTAAACTTTTTGTTTATACTCTTCAGTTCGTTTTTATTCCTCGATTTGGTCATTGCCCTCCTTAATATATCTGCTTCTCCATATGACAGGCCTGCTATTTCATTGGCTATCTTTAAAACCTGCTCCTGATAAACGATTATACCGCATGTATCTTTAAGTATCGGTTCCAGAGATGGATGTGAATATTTGACATCTTCTATTCCAGCCCTCCTTTTAATATATAAATCTTTCATTCCCCCTTCTGAAGGTCCGGGGCGGATAAGAGCAACCGCAATAATTATATCATCAAGGTTTTGAACGGTCAATTTTCGCAATAACCCTCTCATTGCAGGGCTCTCAAGTTGAAAACATCCAATGGTATTCCCATTCCCTATCATCATCAGGGTCTGGTGGTCATCCTCCGATATATCATCAAGATTATCCTTTCCAACACTTTTAAGGCAGTCTGAAATAACACTCAAAGACCTTACTCCGAGCAAGTCCATCTTTACAAGTCCTAACTTTGCAATAGAATACATATCATGCTGAGAAATGATAATCCCTTTTCTTGACTCTTCCAGAGGTGTATATTGAGTAATCTTATCCGGGGCAATTATCACGCCCCCAGGATGAATCGAAAGATGCCGCGGAAAATTAGTAATCTTTTTACAGTCTGAAAGCATATTTTTATACACATTCGTCTTCAGCGGGCTGTCCTTACATTCCGGCACCTTCTCCAGAGATTCTTCAAGGTTTTCAATTTTCCGATGAGGGAGCGTTTTTGTCAAGTTTCTCACCTCTTCCTCTGAAAAACCATACGCTTTCCCCACATCACCAATAGACGACCTTATCCCAAAGGTATTAAAAGTGCATATCATTGCTGTTTTATGATGTCCGTATTTCCGATAAACATAATCTATAACCTGGTCTCTCCTCTTCCAGCACAAATCAAGGTCTATATCAGGCGGGTCACTCCTCTCCGGATTAAGAAACCGTTCAAAGTAAAGATTATATTTTATCGGGTCCACTCGTGTAATACCAAGTGTGTATGAAACAATACTATCCCCAGCCGAACCCCTCCCAACGCAGGGTATTCCATTGTTTTTCGCATAATCAACAATATCCTTTACTATCAGAAAATATTCCGTATATCCCATAGAATTGATGATATCAAGTTCATACTCCAGCCTTGAGGTTATCTCATCTGTCAACTTTTTGTATAATCTTTCTGCCCCTTTCCAGCACATCTTCTTCAAAATAGAAAGAGGTGTTTCTCCATCTGGTACATCAATTTTTGGAAAAACCGGTTTATTCAGCGAATATTCAAACCTGCACTTTCTAGATATTATTTGTGTATTTTTGATTGCACCGGGATATCGTGAAAACATCTCTTTCATCTCTTTTTTTGATTTCAGATACTGCTCCTCACTCCCTTCGAATTTTGTCCGTGAAATTGTATCACTTTTATCTATTGCATGCAGAAGTCTCCTCAGCGGAAATTCCGACTTCGAGAGATAATGAACATCATTGGTGCATACCAACGGAACACCCATATTTATACTCAAATCATTCAGTTTGTGATTCAGCAGTTTGTCTCCTGCTCCATAATACTGAATCTCTATATAAAAATCTTCCCCGAAAACTCTTTTCCATTTTCTGCACTCAGTTACTGCCCTGTCCACATTCCTTGAGTTGATAAACCTCGTTATTCTCCCCTTTTTCCCTCCCGAAAGGGCAACAAGCCCCGAATGCCTCTTAAATATACTCCCATCATCTATACTAAATTTGAGATGCCCCCCTTTAATACTCCCAACAGTGATTATATCACATAAATTATTATACCCTTCACTGTTTTTCACAAGAAGAACAACGGAACTCCCATCTGAAAGAGTAATTTCACTCCCTATTACAGGATGTATTCCTTTCTTATTTGCCTTCTCATAAAAACATACAGAGCCATAAAGATTATTATGGTCTGTAAGAGCAAGATGCTTCATACCAAGATTTACCGCTTTTTCAATAAGGGATTCAATCGGCACAACTCCGTCAAGAAGACTGAAGTTACTGTGACAGTGAAGGTGCGTGAAGAATGTATCCATGTTTTTCCATCCTGTATTTTGTCTTTAAAGGCATGGTATTGGCAGGATATACAGATGTAAAACCAAACTTATATCTAACAGTATCAATCTTTTCGTTCAATCTTTCCTTTTTTGATTCATTTTGAAATAAAATTGCCTGCCTATATTTTCTTTCAATCTTACCTACCGCAACCGATACTAACCTAAGGCAAATTCTCCTGAAATGTATCTTTTTGTATATCCTCATTATCTCCTTAAATATAATCCCACTGTCATCTGTTACCTCTGATAAGACACGAGAATGTGCAGTATTTACATTGTCGGAAAAGAGCAATTTCAATCTTACACTTCCACATACCCAGCAGTTTTCTCTTAATTTATAAGCAATCCTTTCGGAAAGATATGCGATTGTTCCTATTATAATCTCTTCATTATCTGTATCCTCCTCAAAAGATGTCTCTCTGCTTATCTGTTTTGATATTACTTTTGCCTTTACCGGACTGTTATCTATGCAGTTTGCATATTCCCATATTTTTTTTCCATTTATGCCGAAGAGCTGGATAAGTAAATCTCTGGAAACTTTTGTAATATCCCCTATGGTTTTGATTCCAATTCCCTTTAATAATCTTTCCGATACCCTCCCTATACCCGGAAGTTCACTTACAGGTAGTTTCGCAATAAATTCCTTTTCCATTCCAGATGGCACAATTGTAATTCCGTCTGGTTTATTGCGTGCAGATGCAATCCTCGCTACGAGTTTTGAAGTAGCAGCACCAATAGATACCGTTATCTTTAATTCTTCGTAAATCTCTGATTTAATATAATTTGTTACTTTATATATTGAATCGAAAAATCTTTTAAAACCCGTAACATCAATATAAACATCATCTAATGAACTTACCTCAACGTAAGGTGTAATCCTGTATAAGATTTTTTTTATGGTTTCAGATACTGCTCTGTATCTTCTGAAATCTCCCTTAAGACATACTGCCTCAGGACAGAGTTTTTTTGCCATCTGAATTGGCATACCAGTCTTCACACCGCACATTCTTGCTTCATAACTTGCAGTGTGAACACAAGCCCGCTGGTTCTCATCTCCACCAACAATCACAGGCTTATCTCGTAAAACGGGATTTAAACTCTTTTCAACAGATGCAAAAAAAGCATCCGCATCTATGTGAATTATATTCCTCTCTTTCATATATATAGTATACAAATGTTCACTATAAATGTCAAGTATTTTTTTACAATCCTCTTTGCAACCTTTTTGAAAAAAGGTTGCACCAAAAACTTTATACTTCCTTATCCCTTGCTTCGCAAGGGATAAGGTATAATCTAAAAATTTTCTTGACTGCATTTGATAAATTTCAGATATTGTCTATATTATAAAGATTTTTCTTACTTTCTTTTGAAAAAGATCCTACTTTCTTTGAAAAGAAAGTAGGCAAAGAAACTTTTAAATTATTTCTAATTCTTTGCGTAGCAAAGAATTAGAAATGGATAAACTTTTT
>JAUWXV010000049.1 GCA_030616165.1 bacterium
GGAGATTTTAACTGTTCGACCATGCCCAGCAAAAAACATAAAAACATCTGCAAAATAATCTGATCCACCAACTGTTGTCATAGCATCCCACTCAATCTTTTGAAACTTTTTGGTCCATATTGTTATCAGCGACCAATTAAAATTGAAAAAATGACCTATCAAAAAGTACATAATATAACCAACAATGCAAACGCTAATTACCACAAAAACATCTCTTACTTTAAAGGAGCTCATTTTGTATACTATAACCACCACAACACCTGCAAATGCTGCAATAATGTTAGACACTGAAAATGTCATTAACAGCGCGACAAAAAACACTGGCATAAAAACAATTAGATACCGAGGTCTTCTTCTTGTCGCTAACATTCCAAACCAAAAGACTGAAAGAATAGCCATTAAATTTCCGGAATCATACGAATTTCCTGTAATACCCATAGCGCGGCATACAAAACCAACATGATACAAAAGCAGCTTGCCATCCTGTCTTAGCAGGCTTTGATAACCCAAATATAAATCTCTTCCATTCGCAATAATATCAGTATTTAATAAGATAAAGTCTAATATACAGGACGCTGAGACAATTACTGAGACAACAAATAGCATTCGCACCAACACATTTTCATCCACATCAAGAAACATGTAAATTATAAAAGGAATCAGTGCCATCTGCGAAAAGTAAACTATTGATTCTACTTCCCCACCCAACAACAATTCAGTCACTATCCAATAAATATATACCAGTAAATTTACTAACAAAATTCGATACAACGTTCTGCCGCCAACAATTTGATTTTTTCCCCTAATCATTCCCATTAAAGATACAGATATCCCAAAGATTGTAACGCCATAATACAATAATTGCGTCGACACCCTTCCCCCCGCAAGCAGAGCTATCAAGCCCCGGTTTATGCTAAGAAATAACACAGTGAGCGGCAAGACATTGACGGCGTTGGAAGATTTCATGAGAAAAAATATAACTTCATTTTTATTAATATCGAACTACTAAAAGAAAATTTATGTAAAACCAAAGGAATGGTCATTAGAGTTGTTTTTATTTTTCAGCCACAACGATAAATCATTTTTTCGAAAGATTTTTTTGACAAAGACAGCGTAATCTTTGTCGTAAAATAATTCCACCTTTCATTTCATGAAGCCAAACATAAAAAAACAACGGCATATATGTCATCAAATACAATACAAAATACTTCATACTTATGAATACACAAAAACGCATAGCCTCCCGTGCTTGCCTTCTTTCCCCTCGTAACATATATTCTGTCGACTGCACAGACGCAACTCCGGCACGAAATAATCGAATCTCATCTTGATATCTTTCTTCAAATTTTAGGATTTGTTTAGATAATTTATTTAATATATATAGTTTTTCATCTTTGAATTTATGAAAATTTTTCGCTGAACTCATGTTGGAATGTAAGCGGTATACAGCTAATGGCTCCTTCTGATAGCCTGCCTGTGTCTTGTAAAGCAGTCTTAAGAAAAAATCATACTCCTCGCAAAGATCAAGTTCTTTATCGAACCAATGACCCATATCATCCAATAATGTTTTTTTGATTACCACGGTTTGCAAATTCACGGGATAGTGAACTAAAAAAGTACGGAAAACTGAACCTTCTGGCATTTTTGCCCGCATAGAACGCAGCAAACGCTGTTTTTTATCTTGCAGGACATAAGTGTTTGAATAAAGGAATCCGTGCTCTGGATGGGTATGAAAATAACGTAGCTGGGTTTCAAGTTTATGGGGCAGCCACATATCGTCATGATCAATGAAAGCAATATATTTTCCGTGAGAAAGTTTTATCGCTTCATTTCTAGAAAATCCAAGTCCTTTATTGTCTTGATATTTATATACAATCGGATAGCCTTGCTTTATATAATGCTCAATAATTAATTCTGTGGAATCAGAAGAACCGTCATTAATAATAACCAATTCCCAATCCTTATACGTCTGATTAACAATGCTATCTAATGTCTCTTTTAAATATTTCTCGGAATTGTAACAACATAGATTAATACTAACCTTGTGGTTCATTAACTGTAACCTTTTTTGAAAATTCAGTCATTGATTTAATTACCAAGTCAACATCGTCATCAGACATATCATAATATAAAGGTAAGGTTAAAATTTCATTACACACTTTTTCTGTTACAGGAAGTGGTTTATTATATTTTTGAAAATACGGCTGTATATGATTAGCTATATAATGAATCCCACTACCTACCCCTTTTTCTTTTAAAAAATCCATTGCTTCATCCCTCTTGTCTCCGAGTATGCGAACAATGTAAGAAAAAGGTGCTACCCGATTAAGGGCCCATTCTAGTAATTGCACTCCCTCTAAATTTCTTAGTTGCTCATTGTAACGCTTAATAATACTTCTTTTTCTTTCAATAAACAAATCAAGTTTTGCAAATTGAGCCAGACCTATCGCGGCATTAAAATTACTCATGTGATAGCGGTACCCCTGGGTGGTAACATCGTAAAACCAGCTTCGCTTTCGCTGTCCTTTATATCTATGCCAAGCATCTTTATCAATTCCTAACAGCCGTTTTTTACGAATTTCCTCAGCCCTATCAGAATTGGAAAGAACTACCGCCCCTCCTTCTCCACAAGTAATATTCTTAATCGGATCAAAACTAAAGCAAGTTATATCTCCAAAACTACCAATCTTTTTCCCTTTATATGAAGAGCCAAAAGCATGGGCGGCATCCTCAATAACAAAAATTTTATGTTTTCTGCCAATATCCAATAAGGCATCCATATCGCAAGCATTGCCACAATAATGAACGGGCATAATTGCTTTAGTTTTTGAAGTTATTCTTTGTTTTGCATCTTCAATATCAATATTTAAAGTTTTAGGATTAATCTCACAAAACACAGGACTGGCTTTAAGTGCAGTAATTACTTGTATACTCGCACAAAAAGTAAGTGATGGAACAATTACTTCATCTCCTTCTTTAATGCCAACAGCATCTAAGGCAAGGTGTAATGCGCTAGTCCCAGTATTGACAGCAATCACATGTTCCGCGTTCAAATATTCTTTAATTTTATTCTCAAATTCATAAACTGTTGCACCCAGTCCAAGCCAGCCGGTATCAAAAACTTTTTTGATTTCTTTTAATTCTTCCTCCCCTATTGAAGGACGTGATGTTGGCAGCATAATAATACCTTCCGTTAAAAACGAATTAAGAAAAAGACTGATAGGTTAAACAGCTTTTATACTGTTGCCTTTCCTCTTCATGCGATGGATTCTCATAAACATCAATCATTCTTTCATAATGATGCGCGACACCGCCGCTGCTTCTACCTGTCCAATTATGGAACGAGACCGTCGAATTTTTTCTGTAAACATTTCTGACATAAACAATATTTTCAAAAACAGTTAAGTGAAAAATCTAAACAGCTTTGCAGGGAAACCGATTGGATCATTCAAAAGCTTACTAAAACCATCTATTATCAACATGTAGGGACATTTCCTATATTTAGATTTTAATAGATACCTACGTCCTTGTTTTAAGACTCTTTTTAAATCGTCGCCATTCCAATCCTCGGTAGCAATACAAAAGCTGCGAATAAATAGATCATCAAAATTGAATTCGGGATTAATATATTCATTCTTAACGCAGATATTATAAATCTCTGTGCCCGGATAAGGGGTCGCTACTGATATATGCGGAGTATAACATCCACATTCAGCAGCAAAATGGAAAGATTGCCACATATCTTCAATTTTTTCGCCAGGCATACCAATTACCAAAAACATTCCATAATCTAATTTTATTTTTTTGCAATATTCAGTTAATTTTTTAATCTTGGATAACTTCAAGGGTTTTCTTATAATATTATCAAGAACATGTTGGGCACCACTCTCTACTGGAAAATTTAATTTTATGCACCCTGATTGCTTTATAAGATCTAATATATTTTCAGTTAGAGACCAAGCCCCAACGCCGTTTGGTGTATCCCAAACAAAATCAAACTTTTCTTCTATCATACGAGAAAATAATTCTGTTGCGCGTTGTGGGTTGGCGGTAACATTATCATCTTCAAACATTATTTCTTCAACACCATACCGATTTTTCAATAATCTCATTTCTTCCAAAACATTATCAATTGATCTTAATCTGTATCTGTTTCCCCAGACTTTATGCGCACTACAAAAAGTACATTTAGCAGGACATCCCCTCGATGTTATAATCGGGCTATATCTATTCTTATGCCGTGTACCATGTGAGGCTTCAAGACCGAAATATCTATCAAGTTTCATAAGGTGATATGCAGGAAAAGGTATTGAATCTAAATCGCTTATCCATTTTTCTTTATTGTTTATAAAAATATTTCCTTTGGATTTCCAACCTAAACCATCAACAGAAGTAATATCTTTTTCTTGGATAAGCTTGCAAAGCAAATCTTTAAACGAAGCTTCTGCTTCACCAAGCAGCAAAAAATCACAACAAGGATCCCTCAAAACTTCTTCGTGGCAAGCGGTTGCATGTGCGCCACCAGCCACAGTGATGCAATTTGCTTTAGTTTTTTTAATTAATGAAAATATATGATGGTATATTTTGTGTTGCCTGCTAAATTGACAGTTAATTCCAATCATGTCAGGGTTATATTCCGATATTTTTTCTTGAATTTCACTGTCCGAGAGACCAACACGGACAATATCTTTATTGACCTCTTCTTCATGACCCCATCCAAGCATAAGAGAATCTAAAATTTTAATTTCTATACCCATCTTCTCAATAATTGCCGCTAAATACCCTAAGCCCATTGGGGGTAATGGATTTATATCTCTATGCGATTTGAAAGTAAAAGCAGGGGACACTATTAACAAAATCTTTTTAATCTTCATAAAAATCTTCTTCTACATAATACTCCCCAAAAACCGGGATATCCGTTTTGCCAGCCTGGTCCAATATTTAATCCATTTTCATGCTTAATAATTTCTATCTATATTTATCGAAAAAAACTCTTTAAGCATATCTTCCCCGTACATTGGATATGTATTAGGATCTCTAAATAAAGGATACGACTTTATATTCTGTTCAACTGCAGCAATCAGCGGTATCATTGGTATTATTGAAGATGATATCTGTTGTTCATCACAAAAATACTTTAGCCATTTGACGACATATTTTATAGCTCCATATTCATTCAAATAGCTGTCGAAAGATTCATTCCTTAAATAACTGCTTTGCCACTTCATGATTAGCGGGTTAAATATCAGAGTTGCTAAATCAAAAAAAGGAGAACCGTCTTTTTCTAAATGTTCAAAATCAATCAAACCAACCCTTCCGTCTGCAAAAAACAAAACATTATCAAAATCGTAATCTCCATGCACTGAACAAGTTAAAATATCTATTTCAGACATAATTCGCGTTTTGTCTTTTAGCTCTAAAATATTTCGCCTTATTTCATCAGAAATATTCCGCTGACATTTAAAATATTTATTTACGACCTCATTTACGATATTTTTCATATTGGATTTACCATTTGAAGTACTCTGTTGAAATTCCACAAGCGTATTTATTGCCTGTTTAATTTTCCCATCTATCTTTTTTAAGAAAACTTTTTCCTCAGCGAATCCAATGCTTTTTCTAAAGAATCGATTGTTTATGCCAATTCTATCAAAACCTTTATTTATAATATAATGTGATGTAAGTTTAATATTTTTTGCACCTAAGAAAGTAGTAACAAATATTTCTAAGCCATCTACAGTTTCAGAAAATATAAATTTAGGTATTCGAAAATTTAAGTTTTTGTTCATTAACATCTTGTCAGAAAGCCACTTCATATTTTCCGTTTCAGTTCGCAATCCAGATATTTTAACCTCGCGAGCAATTTTACAAAAATACAAAGGGTAATTATTATAGTCGTATATGATCATATTGGTAGAATTGCGATTTTTATAACGATTGTTGGAAATAACAAAATTAACGTTGTCACTCCTCTTAAGAACATTTACTTTTATAAGCGAGTTTTGTATTCTTGGAATTAATTCATTTTGATTATTTTTTGCGCAAATTGCAAACAAACTCGGAGTAACATGCTGAGTAATAGACTTAGGTATAAGTGACTTTACAATTTTATGTAAAATTCTTGGAAACACACCATCTATCTGGACTTCATTTTTAAATAAGCTTGCCATACCTAAAGGGAAAGCTTTTTTTATTTTTATGTAATGTGGGAACACTCCATATATTGAACAACTTTCAAAACCGCTTTTTTTTAGAATATTAACCAGTTGCTTTGGAGAATAAATATAGGTTCGATATCCACCTTTTCCCACAATTCTGCTTATTTTATCTGCAAAGAAACGTGGCAGAAAAGTAACAAACCTGACATTATTATGATCATCAGGATGTCCTATAAAATATTGAATACCATATCTATTTTCCATAGCAATGTATAGAGAGCCTTCCGGCTTTAAAACCCGGTGCAGTTCTTTTAAAACATCAATTTGCATTTCTTCAGGGGTCTTAGGATATACATGTTTTCCGTTTCTTTTACCCTTCCAATGCTTTTCAAGTATTACATCCTCCTCCAATCCAACCCATTCCAAGACTCCATTTAAAATAACAAGATCAAAAAAATTATCCGAAAATGGAAGAGATTTTATGAAAGCGGCAAAAGTATGAATATTCTCAAAGCCCATTTGTTTTGCGCGAATTTTTAAAAATTCGAGGGTTTCCACGGTCTTATCTACAGCATATACTTCACGATGAAATTGTGCCGCTGGGATTGTTAATCCCCCCCACATACATCCCGCATCTAATATCCTGGAATTTTCAGTGGTAGGCCATAAAAACTGACTATCTGCTCTGTAAAAGGGAACAAAATGGTCTGCATACTCTGGAATGATCTCTTTTGCACTATTAAGCCAGTCACCTGATTCCTCAGCTCTGCGATTTAAATGTTTCATCTTTTCCCGGCTTACATTACACCAGTAATCATCTTTCTGACGAAAATCAGGAATGCCACGTCTAACTGGATATGTTCTATTGCATTTCGAACATGCCAGCTTATTATCATCTTCATTTAATGTTGCGCGACAGTGTGGGCATACTATTAATTGAATTAAACAAGAATTAATCATTTATCATTTTTAAGAGAATTCTTAATGTTGTACATAGCAGCATCAAGGGATTTCTCAACCCAACCTTTTTTAATAATATAGTAACCTCCTATAAATAGTAGGAACCCTTTGATAACAAACGCAATAAAGATAATCCAGGTAACCGAAACAATTGTAAACATCTCAATCAGAATTAAAAGACATATAAAATCAACACTTCTTGCCCGAGGGTCCAAAAACGAAGAAAGATATTTAGAATACTTCTCATATTTTCCCAGAATACCAGACTTAACATTCTCATGTGTTTTACCAGATGTACCAATATTAGTACCTTTTTGTATCTCATTGGAGATAAAACCCTTCTTTGAAATTTCTTCAAAAAGCATTGTTCGAGAAAAAGGCTTCAGCCTTGTTGCGTAGAAAAACGGGATTAAGGGAATTAAATAAAAGAAAGCGGAATTACCTGTCTTAAAAGCAACGTAAAACCCTAATCCCATCTGGAAACCTAAATCATTTAACACGGCTCCATAAACATCCAGAACATGTCCGGTAATAGATGTCTGCCCCGTTATTCTTGCTAGGTGACCGTCACTCCAATCTAGAATACCCTTGGTGAAAAATATCAGAATAGCAATAATATGAGTTATATTTGAGGGAATTGCCAGCAAGACACAGCCAAGTATCCCTACTAAACCATAGATAATTGTTATTGTATTCGGTTTTATTTTCGTCTTTAATAAGAAATGAACAAGCCAGGTGCTAGCCTCCATATAAAATCTAGCCTTTAAGAAAGTATAGGGATTTCTCCTCCAATCATTTAAATAGGGAAATTTCTTACTATGATAATCGTATTGATATTTTCTGAGTTCACTTATTTTTTGCATAGCCGACTTTTATATTTTAATCTTTCATATAGAATTACTCGAAAACTTGCTTCAATATTGCCTGATTAATCTTTACAGGGTTATTACCAAGCCTTTCTATATTTACATTGTGAATAATTCTATTAATGTCCGATCGTCTACATACCCCAAGCTTTTTGAAATCAGTTTCCAGGCCTACAGCAAACATTAATTGGTACCATTTTTTTGCAAAATCTTGAGATGATTCGCAACCAAATAATTTTCTGATTTCAGCCATAACTTTCACTAAATACCTCTTACCCCTCGTTTCATTTAATGCAGCACTTTTCGGATTAGAATTAATAATAAAAAATTTACTAAGAGTAAGAGCAACAGCATGTCCATGGGGAATATGATGAAAAACAGTCAAAGGATAAGAAACAGCATGGGCAGCCGTTGTTTTGCTAATATTAATTGCCCTTCCTGCTAAATGCGCTGCTTCCGCTATTGCTCTACGTGAACTCTTCGTCCCTTTATTTACGGCAGTAACTAAATTGGTCAGGATTAATTTAATAGCCTTTTTAACATACCGCTTTGATTCTTTGGTAGAGTTAACACTCCAATAAGATTCAATTGCTTGAGATAATGCATCCATTCCGGATATAGCAATTTGCTTCTTTGATAAAGATTTTGTCAAGTCTGCATCCACAATTGCTACATCTGGCAAGATATATTTATGGGCTATAGAGTATTTTTTATTTTTCTTATAAACAACTGCAAAATGGGTTGCCTCGCTTCCGCTGCCAGCAGTTGTTGGTATTGCAATTAAAGGTTTTGTTTTTTTAATGTCAGAACTTAATCTTACGAAATTCAATTTATCTATTTTATTTACACTAAAAAAATTTATTAATTTTGCCATGTCAATAACACTGCCGCCGCCAATAGCCATAACTACATCAACCTTGTTTTTCTTGAATAAGTCTACTCCCAGTTTAACATCTGTAATTTTCGGATCGGAACTGAAATTATTAAAAACAGTTACGTTATAATCTGACAAAATATTACCAAGAGACTCTTTTGCTTTGCTTTTACTATAGGATGTTTTTCCTGTAACTAAGAAAATATTCTCTCCAGCAAAGTTCTTAAGCACCTTTTTGCATTGACTAATCGTGCCAGCTCCTGTGTATTCTTTTTGCATCATTTAGATAAAAACTCCATAAAACTATCTTTGTTTTCTTTAAGCGATTTTGGCCTGCTTAAATCAATTCTTGAACCACTCTTAACCTTAATTTCTAATAAGGCCGGACCCTCTGTTGTTCTTAAAATCTCTATTCTTTCGCTAATGTCACTAGCTGTGGATGCCTCTAAACATCTTTTATATCCACAAGCTTTTGCAATATTAACAAAAGATACCGAGAATCCAACAGTTGGTTGTCCACCGACTGAATCATGCGAACCGTTATTAATGATGACATGCTTAAAATTGCTTGCCTTCTGTGAACCTATTATTGCCAATGAACCCATATGCATAATAACAGAACCATCACCGTCTAAACAAAAAACTTGCCGTGATGGCTTTTCTAGAGCAATTGCTAACGCAATTTGTGAACAATGTCCCATAGATCCTACAACCAGAAAATCTTTATTATGCCCTTGTTCGAGTTGCTCCCGATATTCATAAAGTTCACGAGAAGCCTTACCTGTTGTTGAAACAACGATATCCCTGGAGTTTAATTTGTCTACAATCAATTTGATAGATTCTTCCCTTGTTAGCTCAAATGGCGTATCTTTTTTTTGTTCTGGATTATATTCCTTAAATGTGTTTTTTTTTACTACTAATGCAACCGGGGCATTTTTTTCAGAGGCTATTTTTATAAGGTAATCTAAACAGCCCTTAATCTCTGAATTTGTATCTGGCATAATACGATAAGGGATATCAAGTGTATCGAGAAGTTTTAATGTAACTTTTCCTTGTTTAACATGTTGGGGTGCATCCTTTATTTCAGGCTCTCCTCTCCAGCCAATTACAATCAGCATAGGTATAGCGTAGACACTTGGATCACATAATGACAAAATAGGATTAACTATGTTTCCGAAGCCAGCGTTTTGCATGTAAACTAATGGTATCTTATTCGTAGCCAAGTGATACCCGGCTGCAAGCGCAATAGCATTGCCTTCATTAGCAGCAATAATATGTTTTTGCTCTGCCGCCCTATCGTCAACACAAGAACAAAATTCTTTGAGAAGTGAATCAGGAACTCCTGCAAAAAAATCAATGCCATTATCAGTTAAGGCACTGTAAAACTCTAAAGGCGGAATTCCCATTAGTAATCCTCCGGAATTAAGGTGAGAATTTCATTAACAGGCATACAATATTGTTCAGATGCTTCTTTGCAGCGACCACGCTCAAGAATAGACTGGGCAGTTTTAACCATTGATGGATAAGCACAACGTATTAAATGATTTCCGTAGATGACAATGTTTACGCCTAAGTTTTTAAATTCGTCTTCGGTAAAATGAGAAAAGGTAGAAGGCACAACCACTAAAGAGACTCTGTTTTCTAGTCCGTTATACTGCTGGCAAAATTGCTTTATCTCGCCCCCGTCTTTTTCCTTACTATGAATCATAATCCCGTCTGCCCCAGCATCAATATATGCCTTTGCCCTTTCCAAAGCATCTTCGATCCCTTTTTTCAAAATCAAACTTTCAATTCTAGCAATAATCATAAAATCTTCTGTTACTAAAGACTTTTTGCCTTCTCTAATTTTTTCGCAAAAATGCTCAATTGTATCCTGCTTTTGGGTGACATCTGTTCCAAACAAAGAATTGCGTTTAGCTCCAACTTTATCCTCAATAATAACTGCTGATACTCCAAGCCGCTCTAGTGTCCTTACCCTAAACCGGAAGTGCTCAATGCTGCCACCGGTGTCACCATCCACAATCATAGGTTTTGTTGTCACTTCGAAAATCTCTTCTATGGTGCGGAATCTTAACGAAAAATCTACGGCTTCAGTATCAGGTTTTCCCATTGAAGTAGAAAGAGCTAAGCTACTTAGCCATATACCCTCAAACTCTTTTACCTGCTCACCATCGGTCACTTTAGTCTTTTCAACAATAAGTCCGGTAATTCCATTGTGAGCTTCCAGAATTCTCACTATCGGTTTCACAGCAAGCAATCTTCTTAAAGTTTTTAACCTTTTATTTGGCGTAGTGCCCTTTTCCTCCAAAGCATTTATTAATTGTGTTGACGATACCCCTTCTGTGTATTTGGGTTCAACCAATTTCCCGCCCCATTCTTTTAAGGTATCTAATACGCGTTTGCGTGTTTCTTTCTGTACTCCTCTCCTCCAATCATCCCCATGAACAACATAATCGGGTTTTATCTTCCGAAGATTTGGAACATAGTCTAAAGTCTCCTGAGGCACAACCTCAGAGACTCCTTTAATATTTTCAACAATCGACTTTCTTTGAGTGTAAGGAATTAATGGCAAGCGTTTGTAACTAGCGATGGCTTCATCGGTCAATAGCCCTACTATCACATACCCTAATTTTTTCGCTTCTCCTATAATATTCAAATGTCCATGATGAAGCAAATCAGCACTCATACCTACATATACTTTTTTCATTTATTCCTCCTAACCAAGCCACAATAACAAGATTTACAAAGCTTCCTGTAAAAAACATTCGTAATTCCGGTAAAAAAAACGCTTCAGGTACACATCTACAAAAGAGGCATCTTCTACATCTACGCCTTCTAAGACGCCGGTTTTGAAAAAATCAGTCAATTGCGTCTTGAGTTCATCCGCAGACTCACTATAAACCACTCTCCGCTTGAGAAGATTGAGAGCATCCTCCGTTATTGAGCACGATTCCTGGTTGACCATGAGGAAAATTGGCCCGGCATATTGCGCTAACACTTGCAAGAGTGGAGTTGATGGGAAATCAAGGACAACAAATTTAGGATTATCAGATAAAGCTCTATCGATCGGAATGTCATCATAGGAAATATATTTACACCTCTTCATCTCAATATATCTTTGTAGTTCATGATGCGGCTTATGATTCCTTAATCCTTTAATCACGGCCTTACCACCTGCACCTGAACCTAAAAAATCGACTATCTGCTTAACCGCTCCAAACTGCAAGTCTCCGCGCCATTTAATATTGATTTGACTGTAAAAGGTTGTAATAACAACAGGTATAAAAAGTCCCTGTGAGTTCCTGGGCTTTCCAGCTCTCGAATTTCTTAGAATTGACTTCCCGTAGATAACATTTGATCCAACTTCTACACAGGTAGGGGACGTATCACCCATACCTTTTGTGACTTCTTTAATATTACTTTTTCCGAACGATAAAAAGTAATCTGTATTCTTATAGTCTGTAATATAATGCTGAAAATGATCCGTATAGCTATAAAACCCGCCGTGCTGCCACACTGCAACCTTTCCACCATTCTCTTTCGTTTTCTTTATCAGAAAATATGAATGTAAATGAACAGGCGGCAAACTAAAAATTGTTAAATATCGCTTTCCTTTACCTAAACAGTTATCCCAAAACATATTAATGTAATTCTTCATCCATTTCACATCGCTTAAATACTGAACAATAGTATCCTGAAAAAATTCAGCGAAATTAAACTCAAATTCATGTAAATCGCTTTTATAGGGTTTAACAATATACTCATTATTATCAGAATACTTATATTTGAAGAAAACGTCAGCAATCAAAAATTTCAGCAATTTTCTCCATGAATGCAAGAAAGGTATTTGTCCGCCATGAAAAACCTGCGGAGACATCTTAGCAGAACATTTAAAAGGTTTACAGTAATTAATCACATTATCGTATGCGGGATTAATCAGAATATAATCATAGTTTTTTTTGTTAAAGGACATCGTTTTCCAATAAACGAAATTTATCGAAAGTTTTAATAATGATTTTAAATTGTTTGTTTGACTATAGAAGATTGTTTTAGGCCTTACCTGACAATCCTGATGCTTAAGGATTTTGACTTTTACATTTTTGTTCTTGAAAAAGGCTTCAACTAAGTTGGTAAATGAAGTCATGTTGATTAAGAGCCCCCCGTGATTTACACGTTTATTTCTCTGTATTAAAACAACCTCTTCGACAGAGCACTGATTCAGAAAGTCATTGCAAAATGAAATGATTCTATACATAGCAGTCCAAAAGCATAGCCAGAAATACTCTAGAGGAAAAGAATCTTCAAATTCGTCAACCATCTTATTAGCCAATAGCAGTTGTTTCAGGAATTTTTGTGATTCTGCATAAATCCTCTTGGCAATAATAGAACATTTACTCACCTCGGTTACCCTGGGGATATAATACGAAGCCTCAAATTCTTGCAGCACAACCTGCATCATTGGAAGAAAACTGAGAGGAACCCACAAAGATTCCTTGGAAACAGCATGTCCGTAAGAATCTTTGAAATCCTTCAGATCATTTTCATCGATCAAGATACACGCCGTTTTACAATCAGATATCATTCAAACGGTATCCCCCCAGTATTTATGTCCATGAGGTGAATTAAAACAATATTCATATTGAAGATACCTTTAAAACAACCACATGCCAAAGTTATTCTAATAATTTTCACTCATTTAACCGTTAATGCTTTTACGCAGGCGTTGTCTGTTTAAAGACCGTCATAATTGTTGATTGCAAAGCCTTATCCTCTTTTATTAATTTGCTGTAATATACTATACAACCAATGACACCGATTATTATGAGAAGTAGTGAAGAAGCCCCTAAGCACCACTTAGCTAACGCTATTACAATAATTACAGGTGTACACGACACGAGGCATTTCAAGAAAATGCCAAATATCTTTGATAATGGTATCCCCACAAAGCGAATCATTAATAAACCAAACCCAAAAAGCGTTAAACCATTTAATAAAGAAAACAGGCCTAATGCTACATAAATATTATTTAACAACCCACCAGCCATAATTGATATGAAACTTATTATAGTAATTACAAAACGGAAAATAAGCATAACCTCTTGTTTTTCTAAGATATTAGCCAAATTTAAAGCCGGGCTCATTATGAAGTTGATAAATATTTTAAAACTGAGAATCTGAGCATAAACTCCTGCCTCTGACCAATTTGCTCCAAAAACAAAAGCAAAAATGTTATCTCCGGCAACAGCAAGCACCAAAAACGGCAACATGGACATCCAAATCATCTGCTTAAAAAGTTTTTCCACCAATAAAGCATTTGTACCTTCATGTTTTGCTTTTGCTCCTCTTTGATAAAATACTTCTCCTATTGAACTACCAATAAAAGTCGTCGGAATGCTTAATACGACAAGGCCTAATCCATAATGGCCAATAACTGTTTTGGAAAAATAAAACGCAAATAAAAATATTATAAGCGTGGTCGAAAAACGGCTAAATAAATCTGTCCAAAGATTATACATGGGGAATTTACGATACCGCTTGATTCCCTGAACTATATTATGCCATCGAATGCTGCCTTTAAACAATTGTCCACTTTCCTGCCATATTCTACTCCCAAGGACATAACTCATTGTCAACGAACCGGTTATGCTGCCTACGATTAAACTACCATGTGTTGCAAAACCAGAAAAACCAGCACCGATAAGGATTCCCTTATTTGCTACAGCATTTGAAATTCTCGATATAGCGATACGGCCAAATCGCTTATTGCGCACATTCCAAAAACGAAATGAAAGATACAGGCCGTGCGCGAATACGTTTATCGGAATCAACCAAAGATAGACACCCAGCTCCGGTGCTTTCAGCCAACGCAAAAGGAACTCTGAACCAATCCAAAGAAGCGGTACTGTTAGCATGGTTATAAGCACCGTAAATACAAGACTAACGCATAACATATTGGAAGCTACTGCATCTTTTTGGGGCAAAACTATTGAACTGCTGTAGCCTAGACCGGCAAATACAGCAATCGACATTACGATAGAAGCAAATAAACGAAACGAACCATAAGCATCAGGGAGATATAATCTGGTTATTATAGGCATTAAAATTATACCCAGAATCTGGGTACATAACGGCGCTGAAGCCATTTTTAGCACGTCCTTTGCAAATGTATTTTTTTGTGATGGTAATTTCAATTTTGTATTTTCCATTACTGCTTTTTCACCTTATCCCTGATTCCACAAAAAAATATTCCATCGAGCGTGAAAAAATATAACATAAAGTCTGAGTTCACCTATATTTTGGAGCGGGGCGGAAACATGTCAGGAGGAATGATTTATTATGTGTTCTTTTTATTATAAAGACAACTTGCCCGGCGACACGAAGAAGAGATTTTTTCTGGATGAATTGAGAAGTGTATCCGCCTCGAAATAATCAAACTTCCTGTCTTTAAAAAATTTCGGCAACTCATCCGGATGAAGCATTGTGTTTGGATCATAGCCGTCATATGTAGTCAATACTACTGCAGAATTTATTGACTCAGGGAATCTTTTAAAGTTATCAACGTAATTTTTGACTATATTATTTGGCATTTCAACAAAAGACTGTGAGTTCATAAATATATCTACGGCGCTCTCAAATTTTTCAATTTGCCACGGTGCGATACAAAAAATTTCAATATTGTCGTCTGCAGAAAATTTTATTGAATCCAGATGCTTTAGAGTTCTGAAGTCTAAAACCTCGGTTCCGTAAAACGCCTTTAGATATTGTGTTCCAACATAAAGATTAGGGGGAATGTCGAGATATAAAACTTTTCTAATATTTTTATAGTTTTCAAGCAAAAGGTGTATGTTAGCTCCGAATCCTCCCCCGATTTCAAATATCGATTTAGCCTCATTAAATTTGATACGCGAAGCAATATTGTCATGCTGTTCAAGAAGGTTTAAATAATGAACAGATAAGTCCTGTCCGTCTATTTTGGCCTTTGCTAAACATTTACCCAAAAGTGAATAAGGTACATTATATTTTTTCAGAAGCTCTTTTGTTTTCTCTTTTAAATTAAGAATTTCTTGAGCATAAACTATACTCATATTTGCGTATAATTTAGTCCATCGCACCTGGGCTTCGAATATAACACTCAGCGGATAAGTATTCATCACCCACCGGGAGAGCCGTCCCTTAAAACCATGGTTATATGAGTTTCGAATATCTATAAACAAGTTGTCAGCATAGCTCAAACCAATAGCGTTTTTCGAGCCTCTAAAATCTCCTATGCCGCATCTTTTTATTTCATTCGCCGCATTTTTAGCTTTGGTAGCCCAGTAGGGGCCTGGGCGATAGAGAGGTGGCTGACCCTTTGAATCATTGAGCATGATGTCAAAAAGTTCAAAGTCATCTTTTAGCTCTATTTTTTGATTTGCCTCTGTTGAAAGTAAAACATTTTTTTGCGTATCCATATCGTCTCTTCTACTCATCATTCCATATCAGCAGGATAAATACATTCGCCCTTATTTTTACTATACGCACCGCAATATGCTTCATGTTTTTACCTGATTTATAGATCGTATCTTATCCGGATTACCTGGCAATATTTTGTTCTCAACCTCCTGCCAGCTTATCTTTTCATAAATCGGACTCTCAAATCCGTCAGGAACAATATTGTATATTTTCACCCCCTGTGATTTCGCGTAATTGTTCAGAATTCGGTGCTTGTCCTTATTGGGGTCATTATCCATTCTTCTTGTATAAACTCCGCTATAAAAATCATCCTTTCCGAATAATCCATAGTATTCCAAAGTTGAACCCTCTTTTCTATTACGAACCTCAATGGCTCTTCTGGCTTCAATTTCTACTTTTTGTTTTCCCATATTCTTTGGAAATACAAAATTATCATAGAAATGGTACATATATATAGGCTCATACGTATAGCCGGCACCACACAAATAAATTTCTTTGAATCCCATATACATCATAATCAAAATGGAAAAAAATACAGATCCACCTCCGGAAATACTTCGCCGCGTTAAATCAGCAATGATTTTGTATGGTACTTTCTCGTTTATGCGAAGATCCTTTTTTCCTTTAATAAAATACTTTGTTTTATCTTTAAAAAGATTATTAATTTCAATATATTTGTAATTATCACTATGTAAAATTAATGTCGTTTGGTTTTCAAGTCGTTCGTCAACCTCTTTATAAAAAGTTATCATCCCCTCAAGCCCGAGTGGTCCCAAATGAGATTTCGGCCAATTAGGATTACTTGGATTCAAACTTTTGCTTGGCTCAGCATTCATATAAAAATTCAGATTTATCTTTCTGATATCTTTATGAAGAAAAATAAAACCTACGCCAAAAACGAATTCATCTTTAAGTTTGGTTATATCGATTTGTTGAAGGGATGCGCCGGTCAATAACAAAAAAGCTCTTTTACCCAAATACAAATCGTTAAGAATAATATTTTTCCTAAGCCTTTTCCTACCCTCAAGATCAACAATATCTTTGCAGAAATAATATCCGGGTCTTAATAAATCTTTTATCTTATTTATATGAGATTCTTTCATAAATTGTGCTTTCAAATTATAATTATTTTACTTACAATATTTTTTTTCGCTCTTTCGTTTCTTATCGACCTGTTAACATAACGATAATGACTGTAAAAGTTGTTTATTGCGATAGAATTACAACAACCCCCTGGTTTTGCAAACTTCAAATATTATCTCTGCCGTTTCCCAGTCTTCGATTGTATCAATATCCTGCACCAGATGTCGTGGCAGAACCAGTGGAAGGGATTTTTCAGGCCAAATCTTTTTGCTTTCGAGAAACTTCTCGCTATCAAACCAATAAAATTGCCCCGCATCGCAATAAACATCCTCGAAGTCCTGTGACCTTTTAAGTTCGTTCTCGGGCCAAAGCATTTTAAGGTGACCGTCTTTTGCGATTGTAAGTCCCCTGAAAATACAGGACTCGAACGTTGTCACAGTAAACACAGATGACGCTCCGCTTTGGGATAATAACGAAAAGCCATCCTGTACCAATTTGCTCGTTACAAAAGGAGCTGCTGCATAAATACAACAGCAATATTTTACTTTCTCTCCATGATCATTTAGCCAGTTGATCGCATGTTCTAATACCGGAGCAGTTGGGGTGTTATCGTCTGAAAGTGATTCCGGCCGCATAAAGGGAACCTCGGCACCTGCTTTTATGGCGACATCGGCTATTTCTTCTGAGTCGGTGGAAACGAGCACCTTTGTGAAAAGACCGCTTTCAATCGCTGCTTTTATCGAGTAATGGATCACCGGGTTGCCGGCAAAGTCCTTGATATTTTTACCCGGTATACGCTTGCTCCCACCACGGGCCGGAATAATTGCAACCTTCAAACTATCGCCTCCATTCTTATATTCTGCCGTTCCAGTTATATTTGTTCCCAGACAAACGGCGTTCCTTTTTTTATATCTTCTTTTAACTCTCGACCTACAATAGCCTGCTTGTACTTGGGGCACAGAGAGCCTTGGGGGGCAGGCCGTAATACCTCAATCATATCTTCTGTTATTTTCGTCCCTTTAGAAATATCTTTTGATGCACGCAGGCATCTTCGCTGAAGAATAACTGTTTCCTTCTCTTCCTCATATAAATTCTTGACGGATGAACCGAGAGCTTTTTCCAATGACCTGATACCATCAACCATCTCTTTGAATCCTTTTGGATTCATCGAAAATGGATGGTCGGGACCTTTGCGGGTCTTATCATCTGTAAAATGCTTT
>JAUWXV010000043.1 GCA_030616165.1 bacterium
CTAAAATCATAAATCCTTTTTTCTGCGTTTCAGCGGTTCAATTATCGTAAATCGTATTTCTTTTCTCTCTTCCCCTTTGTGCCTCTATTTGTCATTCGTACTTCGTTCATTGAATCCATGCTTTCACTAAAAAAACGGGGAAAAACTGAAAAATAAAAAAAATGAGTATTGTGTCCCCATATTAACAAGAATAATTAGTATTGTGTCCCCGAATTAGGAAATCAATTAAATAAGGGTTGGAAGCAAAGAGGGCGAACACAGGGGTTCGCCCCTACATGAGGTTGAAAGATATTATTATAGGGTATTTTGTGGGAATACCTTCACCAGTAGAAGATGGATTCCTGCTTTCGCAGGAATGACAAGGTGGGGGTGGGAATGACAAGGTGGGGGGTGGGAATGACAAGGTGGGGGGTGGGAATGACAATACTTGGCTTAATAGCAAGTTACGGTGGCGGTGCTGGGGACGATCCCGTATAAAAATAAATAAATAAAATAAAAGGTGTGTTGGTGACAACACCAACCCGAAGGACAGGCACACAGCTAACACACAGTGCACGCACACAGGTTCGCCCATACATTTGGTTAAAAGAGAAAACATCTAAGATAAATGATATAAGTATATTAGCCTAACCAGCGGTTGCAGCTAACCATTAGGCGGTAATTTGGCGGTTCTTGTCGTGTAGTGGTGATTGCTGGATATTTCTAACAGTTGGCTGCGGTTAGTGAAGGTTTAGTAGATTATTACATATTTGAAGAAGAAAAAGCAATCTAAAAAAGTCTGTAATATTAATTAAATAAATATTTTATATAAATTTTCTCCTCGCGGCAGTTTGTTCATCAGAATCCTATCTAACTTAAATACATACAATTTTTTTTATAGTTAAAATGAGGGTGGTGAAAAGGTAGAATATCACGTCGCCCCTACATTAGGTTGAAAGAAAATATTATAGGCTATTTTGTGGGAATACCTTCACCAGTAGAAGATGGATTCCCGCCTGCGCGGGAATGACAGGGGGAAGGCGGGAATTCGCCAGAGGCGAACAAGTTCGCCGGAGGCGAACAAGTGCTCCAGAGGCGAACAAGTTTTTATCAATTGAACATAGTTTTTTAAGTAATCGGGCTATATTGTTTTTTACAGAACTATTTTTTTTGTCATTACGAGCAAAGCCCGAGGGTTGAAGGTGAGGGACACGTTCGCAGAGCAGGAGTTCAATTGTTTGGGATTTCTCCAATTCCAAAGCTTCATAACCCGAACAAAAATTTATGTTGGAAATTGAACAAAAGAAACAAGCATAACTGCAAAAGATACTAAAAAAATTCCGAGAGCGAACAAACCACTTGCGGCTGGTGAAATGAAAAGTTCCGGCTTTTCATCTTCACCAAACCAGTTTACCTGGCGTCGTGCTGCTGTACCAAATGCAAGGACAATAAGAGCAATGATTATAGCATAGAAAAATGAAATTAATGCCATAGCCATACCTGGTCCAAATTTATCCGGGTCATCAATGTGGGCAAACATTAAAAGTAGACCTATCATGATACCAATAAAACCAAATGCCATAAACCTGTTATACATGTTGGAAGTTACCCTGACCGCATTTTTTGCTTCTTCAACCGTTGAATAAATACCACCAAATCCCCCTTTAAGACTATTTGTAATATCTTGAAAAGAATTTGTAATAAAGATAGCGGCTAATCCACCATAAATACAAATTCCTGATGGTAGGTTTATAAAGAGTGATAAACTTGATAATATTGGAAAAGAAATTATAAATGTAAAAGAAATTATTCCCAATACTGCCAATCCTCTTGAAATGCCAATTTTCTCCATTGATTCTACTGCAGGGACTTTATCAGGAATTGAAGTGATTCTGAAAGAATCGACAATAAATTTCAGGATAAATCCATAAATTAGAGTTAAAGATGCCATCCCAAAGCCAGGAATTAATTTATCCGGATTATCAAGGACGGCAAGCATTAAAATCAAACCGATGAACGTTCCAATTGCACCTACTAAAATAAAACTATTGCCAAAAAAATCTACTGTAGTTTGATTTAAACTGCAGGTTGTTTGTCTGAAAAGCGATTTAAAAATTTCAGAAGGGCGAATAGCCACATTTAATGCAATAAAACTCATCGCTACAGTTGCGCCAATGACAAACATTGCAGCGGGAAAACTAATAAACAAAAAAATATTACCTGTCATGAATGTAGCTAATACGACGAAAGCTAACGTAAAAAACAATGCAACGATTTTTTTGCTAAACATTGCAACCTCCTATAGTTTATCTAATAACGTGTGAATTTTAAAAGATAACGGATTTATTTATCTATTAATCTGTATTATTGATAAATTTTTTTTTCATAACTAAATTTGTAAAAAAATAGTATAAGATAGATCCTGAAACAAGTTCAGGATGACAGGCAGCGTTTGTGTATCAGGGTGATATGCAATGTTTGTGTATCTGGGTGATATGCAGCGTTTGTGTATCTGGGTGATATGCAGCGTTTGTGTATCAGGGTGATATGCAATGTTTGTGTATCTGGGTGATATGCAATGTTTGTGTTTCGGAATAAGATGTGGTGTTGCTGTTATCCTATAAATGTCCCCCTTGTCATCCTGAACTTGTTTCAGGATCCATAAAAATCCGAAAGAAAGATTCAAAATCCCGCTTTGCGGGAAGAAATAGCAATAGGAATATAATGAAATTTTGTCTTTACGGACTCCTAAAATAATTATGTTATAAAAAAATTTAGCTATAAAAATATATTGACAAGGCATTATTATTTATATATATTTTATACATTAAACAGAGTAATAAACAGATTAGTTATAAAAATATAATTATTTGAATATAATTTGTACAAACAGTATAAAACAATAGGACATATTCAAAATTATTATATTTTCCATCCACTATTAGATATTGCACATCAATTTCTACCACTTTTCCGGATATGATTGTTCACATAAAAAGGCACGTTTAAGAAATGTAAAAGCATATTTATCACACTGGAAAAATTCAAGCCCGTATAGAACAGATAGACTGGTTCCGGTAAAGAGAATGAGCCTTAACTATATAATTAACAAATAGATTTAAATTACTTATACTCTGCACATTACAAATATAAGATATAAGTGCCCGATATGTGTTAGCGTCTATATAGCGTCTGTATAATATATTTTATTTACCCAATTTATATGGTTAAATAAAAGGCAGATATATGTCATCAAATTACGTGTCGTTTGATGGAAATAGACTTCGCGAGGCAAGAAGGAAAAAAGGACTCACTCAGCTTGATCTTGCAGAGGAGATTGGGGCAACACAGGAAGAAATCTCAGATTATGAGCGTGAAGTAAGGGGTTGTTATCTTAAAAGAGCCTGGAAAATCATAGATATACTTGGCGAAACCTATGACAATGTAATCCGCGGATCTATACCTGAAGATGTGGAGAAAGATTCATTTCCAAAGAAAAAGAAAGCGAGGAAAGCAAAAGATGTTTTTGAATCCCCTAAAATAATAAAAGAACAAAGAAGATTAGCCGCTGTAATGTTCACAGATATTGTGGGCTATACTGCCATAATGTCGAAAGATGAGCGAAAGGCTTTACAGATTCTACAAAAAAATCGGGATATTTTGAAGCCGCTAATCAAGCAGCTCAACGGTGAATGGTTAAAAGAGATGGCAGATGGGACAATCTCCATTTTTCATAGTACGTTAGATGCGGTGAACTGTGCCGTAGAAATTCAAAGTTCATTAAAAGACGAAACTGATTTTAAACTACGTATCGGTATACATATCGGAGATGTAGTGTTTTCGGAAGGGGATATATTTGGTGATGGTGTTAATATTGCTTCTCGAATACAGCCGTTGGCAGAGCCGGGAGGGATTTGTGTCTCTTATAGGGTTTATGATGACATTCTCAACAAGCCGGAATTAGAAGCTGTTTTTGTTGGGGAGAAAAAGTTAAAAAATGTAATTCGTCCTATAAAAGTTTATGCTATTACTTCGGCAGGACTTCCTGCCCCCTTAACAGAATTATCCACTGATAAAAAAATTGAAGTGAAACTACCAATTGCTGCCCCTGAAAAGAAAAAGCCAATCCTAAGTAGTAAATTGATTTTCAGTTGTGCAGCGGCAGTGGTATTATTTGTAATTCTTTTATATGGCTGGATTTTACCCACTTATTTTAATAAAGATACTACTAAAGGCAAGATTGATTCATTGGCGATCTTACCTTTTATAAGTTCAAGTGAGCATGATGATGTTATCTATCTCAGCGAAGGTATTCCTGAAAGCATTATTTCCAGTATGCAAAAACTGCCTGATATAAAAGTGATTTCATTCAGTTTGGTACAGCAGCGTTATAAAGATGAAATTCCCTCCCCGAGTGTTATTGGCAGTGATTTAAATGTTAAATCAGTTGTTGTTGGTAGGATGTCACTGCGCGGTGAGGAACTCACAATCAACATAGAGATAGTGGACACGAGGGATAACAGCGTTATATTAGCTAAACAATACTTTGAAAAACTTGCTGACCCCTGTGGGTATTCAAACGAAGATAGCCGAGGATATTACCGATGAACTCAGATTTCAATTGACTAAAAGAAGTTTAATGTCGGGTTTTAAACCTTAAAGTAATGATTTGGAGGTGAAAATTACTCCACCTCCAGAACTAACTCAAATACAAGTATTTTTAAGATGAACACTTTATTTTAAAGTTATTCAAAAATCACTTCCCATACACACCAACCAAACTTTTTAATTGATTATTATTCTACTCTTTTTTTATAATTTCAAATCCTTTATTTGTAAGCCTTATAAACCAATAGTTTACTTTTCTTTCTCGGGTTATCAAATCTGAATCTATTAGTTTCTTTAGAACATTTGAAACAGTTGTTTTTATTTTACTATTCAATATATAAATTTTCAGGTGTAAAGGAGCTGGGAGAATATTTAAAACCAGGAAAAAAATCTATTGAAAATATGGCTATATTAGCTAAATATTTTGTACTGACACTCAAAAATCAAAACAGAATTAAGCAGCTTTTTGTTTAGTGCAAATCTGTTCAAATTTGACTGAACCTAACACCTTAAGTAACTAATGAGGATAGAAACGATTATAGTTATTTATTCAAGTTTCTATAGTTTGATGAGCCTCATAAAATTAATACTATTTATTTTAAAGAGGGCGAACGCCGTTCGCCCCTACAATCGTGCTGTATGAAAATGTATGATTTTTTTAGCCATATTGTCAAGAAATAAGTATTGTGTTGCTGAATTATGCCGGTGCAAGAATTTTAATAATATCATTTAAAGTTTAAATATTATTCTATATTTTTTCAATTTCAGTATTTTCTTTTTTTAATTTTTCTTTTATTGATTCTATTAATTCAGTTGCTTTATCGATATTTCTATCTTTAATAAAATAGCATATACCTCTCATCAAATGAGCAGGATAATTATGTGGTTATATTTTCGGGATAATATCTAAAAGTTCATTTATTTTATTTATGTTATTCTTTTTTTCATTACAATAATATAGATTAAAATAGTAAAAAAAATCAATTGCACTTAATGGAAAAATTGTTAGTTTTCATTTAAAATATAACCGAAACTCATACTAAATTCATATTTGATTTTAATATGGGGAATATCGATTTATTAGAAGTTAATTTCTCATTGGAAGAAATATGTGGAAGTTTATCCTCAGATTCCAGAAAAAAGGTTATTGGTTATAAAAATATAGAAGAACTCAAAATGTCTGAAAAAGCAATCGAGTTATATAAAAGATGAATAAAAAATGATAATGAATTCAAATTGAAGAAATAAACAGAGATAATGCTTAAAAATATTACAATAAAGATGAGATGAAAAATAAGGAGGAAAGGACATGGCAGATATACATACTCCTATAGAAAGAACACTAAAAAATGATATTATTGCCAAAAATGAAATCCGACGAGACCTGGAAAAGATTATGTTTTTGATTCGACGATTAAGTGAAAAACTTAGAAAATGCAAAAACCACCGAGATATAAGTCGTTACAATTCTACTATAAAGAGACATCGTAAAAAAGCAGAGCAGCTTCGTGTTGAACTACTAAAAAGGAATGAAGACCTTGAAAAAAGAATAAGGGATGAGATGAAATATTCAGAAAAAGAAGTGAAAGAATTCAAAACTCAAATGGAAAAAGAAACCAGGGAGATGGAAGAAGCACGTTCGAAATTAGAAAAGATCAAAGAAACGCGAGAGAAATCAGAGAAGATTGAGGAACAAGAAGAAGTAGCCAGAGAAATGTCCCAGGCAACAAGGCGATTGCTTAGAGAAACTGCAGATGTTAAGAAAATTGAGAAGGAACTGAGTTCAGAGGAAAAAGATAAGATTTTGTTTACACAAGAGCTAAAGAAAATTGAAAGTGAAAAGCTGATCTACGGCTAATAAGTTCCCTCTTGTGTCCCGGCTTCTGGTTGTGTTAAAGTTTTTGCCAAGTCATCTTATGGATGACGAGAAGGTTCCGCCATAGTCCGCAATAGCGGATCCTCCTAATGCGGATTTAAGCCTGAAAAAAAGAAGGTAACATTTTAAAAAAAAAATAAGTTTACCTGAGGGATTTTTTATCGGATTGAGCGATTGATTGGGCTGTAACTTAACATTTACTATTTTGCTCTTAATGATCCACGAGTCAAAAACGCACTATCTTCCATATCACGTAATGCATCATTTGCTGCAGGACGTAATTCTTATAAATAAGCAGTTGTTGCTTTTTGTTGATCAACGTCAATTTCTAATTTTTGAAGAACTTGAGGAAAATATCCGCTTGTCGGATCATATAAAAACTTAAAAAGGTCATCTAATTTAAGTAATAAGATATTCACTGAGATTTTATTTCGAATCAATCGATTGCGTTGCTAATCAAAGTAATGCTACACTTTCTCATAATAAACGTTGGACAGGTGTCTCCAGTCATCCTATTTTAAGGGAAAAACATCTTAATCAGAAAGAAATAGATAATATTATTTAAAATAGTAAAAAAAAATCAGTTGCACTTAATGGAAAAATTGTTAGTTTTCATTTAAAATATAACCGAAACTCATACCAAATTCATATTTGATTTTAATATGGGGAATATAGGAATAATAGTTAATTAAGTTACATACCACTAATAATGTTTATATATTCTTTGTTTAATCAGTGTAATCCATGAAATCTTTTGCAATTAATATTTTATTATAGGAAATATATGCAAGCATATTACCATACATTTTACATTCCCGTTATGGGTACTGGTCATACAGTTGACACACCTATTCGTGTCGCACATTTAGGTATTAATTCCGTTGTTTCACTTGTAGATGATATTCTGCTTGATAGAATTCGCAAATATTACAGTGAAAAATTTGGATTACCATATTTCAAGATTTTACCGGACGAGGAAGACGGAAGAGCTAAGAGGATTACAGCTTATCTTGATATGGTCAGGGAAATCGTTCATATAAAAATGGAAGCTATCAAGAAACAGCCTTTTTTCACTTCCAGCGACAAAGTAAAATACTTTGAATTACTGCCTGATGAAAGTATATTGAAAAAATTGTATAACAAGTTTTTCAAAATGAAAGAAGGGGATGAAAAAAGAGCACTGGAAGAAGAGCTGACGCATAAAATGCGACCCGGTTCTATAGATGTTAATATTATGGTTAAACTGGACAAAGTCAATTTTAACAACGGTAGTCCCTTAAGTGATAAATTCAGCGATGCCAAAGCTGCACTCAGAGGCTACGTTAACAGCAGTCTTAAGTCAGGCATAGTGTTTTCGGCTGGAATTAACCAAAGCTTGTTTAATTATATGACGCAGTTTAGTGATTTTTATAGAAACAAAGTTGGTGAAATTAAAAAGAGTATAATTTTGAAGGTTAGTGATTTCCGCTCTGCACTCATTCAGGGCAAATTAATGGCAAAGAAAGGATTAGAGGTTGCCGAATTTAGAATTGAATCAGGGCTCCACTGCGGCGGTCATGCCTTTCCTTCCAACGGATTTGTACTTCCATATATTCTTCAGGAATTCAAAGAAAAACGTGAACAGTTAGAAAAGATGTTTAAACCGCTAATAAAGAAATATTACAAAAAAATGGATTGGAAATATACGGAAACATCGATTAAGAATCGTCCGCTTATCACTGTGCAGGGGGGGATTGGTACTAATGGAGAAGTGCACAGGCTCCGTAAAGATTTTAATATAGACCTTACGGGCTGGGCAAGTCCTTTTCTGCTTGTTCCCGAAGCGACCTGCGTGGATGCATCAACACGGGAAATTTTAAGAAAGGCAGGTAAAGAGGAACTTTACATAAGTGATGTTTCTCCGCTTGAGATTCCATTCAATAATGTGCGATGTTCAGGCTCGGAAATGTGGACACGCGAAAGAATAAAAAAAGGTAACCCGGGTTCTCCTTGTCCAAAAGGGCTTTTAATATCAAACACTGAATATACTGAAAAGCCAATATGTCTTGCATCAAGGCAGTATCAAAAGAAGAAATTAGAGGAGATAAGTAAACTGGAAATTTCAAACGATAAAAAAGAAAAATTATATGCACAGATTTTGGAAAAAACTTGCATCTGTGACCATTTGGGTAATGGAGCTCTTATTTCCCTTGGAATTGCGGAGGAGAATAACTCCCCCCAATCTATTTGCCCCGGTCCCAATCTCGCATGGTTTGATAGATTATACTCTTTAAAGGAAATGATTGACCATATTTACGGTAGGGGGGAATCTTTAGTTTTATCTGAACGTCCACATATGTTTGCTAAAGAAATTGAGATGTATGTAGATTATTTTGAAAAACAAGTAACTCAGAGCAGTTATTCACTAAAAGAAATTAAAAATTTGAAAGAATCTAAGAAAAACCTTGAAGATGGTATGGACTTTTGCCTAAATATTGCAGAGAGACAGCCGTATGATGGGGAAAATCTGGCATCTATTCCTCCTTGCATAGAACAGCAAAGGTTGCGCTTAAAATCTATCTATGACGTGTTTGAAATGAATATCGAAAAAAAATGCTATATGAAAATAAATCATAGAACATAAGAAATCATTTGTATCAATAATCAAATTATAGAAAATGAAATAATCGAAAATAATATTTAACCTGAATTATTCAGGTTAAATATGTAATGATTCTTTATATTCTAAATATTCTTTTTTGCCAAACCAGGGAGCTCCAACTTTATTATAAAACCTTACTTTTTTCGCAAGAAATTCATCATTTGGTTTTTCAATTAATGATATTATAATTCCAATTATTGTAAGTATTTATGCTACGACACAGCAGTAAATGAACAGCCAGTCATGATTCTGAAACCACATTGGTAATGATTCATTAGCAAACTTTTTTAAGAAGAAGACCGACCATCCGGATGCTATTCCCAGAATTGCTGTAGTCCAGGAAGCCTTTTCTCCGGCTTTCCACCAGAGGAATCCACCATAATATTCGACAATATAAAAGAAGTGCCAACAGATATTGTATCTGTTATAAAAGGATTATTATCGATGATGTGTATTTGGATAAGTGATAAGTGCATAGAATTAATTATCCCAGATGAGTGTATATTTCATTTATTTCTTGTATTTACCTTAAAAATATACAAAATTATAATTGTAGTTTAACAATTTTATGGGCATCCCTATCATTGTGAAAAGCTAACATTAATAGATTTTGATATTAATTTTAATTTGAGAAAAATGAGATAATTTTTTATCTTGACAATATAAATATATTTTATTAATATGTATAGACATAAAGATTTTAGATTTTTTGAAGAAGTTCTTTTAATTTGTTGTTTTATTTTGTCTTACTTAAAAATAATGTCAAGTATGACATAGTTATTCCCCCATTCATAAACTTATTTTTTTCTAACTTTTTACTGTAATTCTGTTATATTTTATAGATAATTAACGAAATATATTAAGTTTCGTTGGAATCTCGATTTGCTACAAATCTAATATTTCAGAAAAGCTTAAAAGAACTTTTTAACTTTCCCATCAATATATTAATAAATATATTAAATTCTTCATTTTGCCTGTTAAGATGGAAAAATTTCTTATCGGGTGTACTAATGTTTAATACCCTGGAGTATTTAGTTAATGTATAGTCTAAGATGGAGGTAATATTGAATATGAAGGCATTAATAATAGCAGCAGGAAGGGGGATCAGACTCCAACATAATTTTTCACCCAAACCGTTAACTCCAATATTCGGTTTAACTCTTATTGAGAGGATTTTGTTAACAAGTAAACTAGCAGGAATTGATGAATTTGTGGTAATTGTTGGTTATAAATCTCATAAGATAATAAAAAAATTAGGTGGTGGAGAGAAATATGGTGTTAAAATTAAATATGTAACTAATACTGAATGGGAAAAAGGGAATGGGATTTCAGTATTAAAAGGAAGAGAATATTTAAAGAATGAGAACTTTATCCTTTTGATGTCCGATCATCTTTTTAATGAGTCTATTTTGAAAAAACTAAAAGAGATTGAATTAAAAGACAACGATTGTGTGTTATGTATAGACCGCAATCTTAATGGTAAAAATTTAGACATTTCTGATGCTACCAAAGCCTGGGTTGAAAATGGTTCCATTAAAAAAATTGGGAAAGATATCGATAATTATAATGTTATAGATACTGGAATATTTTTATGCAGTCCTGAAATATTTGATGCATTAGAGGAAAGTGTGTCGAGGAGAGAATACTCCCTTTCTGCTGGTAATCAGATATTATCTGATAATGGGAATTTGAAAATACTTGACATTACTGGGAATTTTTGGGTAGATGTGGATGACGATGTATCTTTAAAAAGTGCAAAAAAAATTCTTATTAAGGATTTAACAAAACTAACCGATGGTCCGATTTCAAAATTTTTAAACAGATTCTTTTCAACAAGAATCTCTTCAAAATTGGCAAATTATAATATTTTACCTAATCAACTTACAATATTCAGTTTTGTTATGGCATTACTGGCGGCTTTATTTTTCTATTTTGGAAATAGTTATATAGAAATAGTAATAGGAGGGATACTGGCACAATTTTCCTCAATAGTTGATGGATGTGATGGAGAGATTGCACGGTTAAAGTTTAAATTCAGCGAATTTGGAACCTGGCTTGATAGAATTTTAGACCGATATGCTGATGGTCTTATAATATTAGGTATTACCAATTACTGCTGGAGAACATCTTCAAATGAGTTAGTTTTGTTAATCGGATTTTTAGCATTAATTGGAACTTTTATGAATAGCTATTCTGCTATACCATATGATGAAATTTTTAAAAGGAGTAGTATACTGCATAGAAATTCTTTCAGATTGGGGCGCGATGTGAGATTATTTGTTGTGCTCATTGGTTCTATTTTAAATCAAATGTTTTTAACACTAATATTTTTTGCAGTAATCACAAATCTGGAATCAATACGAAGGTTGTTTGTTATAAAATATGAATATCGATTTAATGGAAGAAATTGAGTGCGAGATCAAGGAAGTTATCAAGAAATCTGAGATTCCGGAAGATTATCCGCATGCCAAGAATGTGAAGGAATGGGTGTTGAGATTGAAGTCCGATGCAGATACTGCGCTTCAAATTGCCGCTCTTGCGCATGATATCGAAAGAGCAATATCAAATAGAAAGATTTTAAAAAATAATTTTAAAGATTACGATAGTTTCAAGAAAGCACACTCCATAAATAGTGCAAAAATAACTCTGGAAATTTTAAATAAATTCCCTTTAAGTAAAGAGGTGAAAGATAAGGTTAGATATTTAATAGAGAATCATGAACTTGGTTCAGAAAATGACCAGGAACTTTCCGTTTTAAAGGATGCGGATAGTCTTTCCTTTTTTGAGGTCAATCTCCCTTTATACTTTCAGCGACACAATATAGATGATACACTTTTTAGAATGCAGTGGGGATACAGGAGAATTTCTGAAAGAGCAAAAGAGTTTTTAAAACAATTCAAATATAAAAATGAAACATTGAATAATCTTTTAAAAGAGTTTATATATAATAATAAATAATCAGAGAAATGATTTTGGCTATCTAATTTATCCCATTTTTAACCATTTGATTTTTAAGATATTGGGCAATCAAATATTTCTGAAACTCTCATACATAAAAAATACTTGAAAATTGGGATAAAGTTTATTAGATTAAAAAAGATTTGAAATAAATATAGGAGATACAATATGGAGAAAGGGTCATTTGAAGTCAAGGTAGGATTGGCAGAGATGCTGAAGGGTGGAGTTATAATGGATATAACGAATCCAGAGCAGGCAAAGATAGCCGAGGATTCAGGTGCCGTGGCAGTAATGGCTCTTGAAAAGATACCAGCAGATATAAGGAAATCTGGTGGGATAGCCAGAATGGCTGACCCGGAGATTATAATGAGGATTCAAAAGATAGTTAGTATTCCTGTAATGGCGAAGTGCAGGATTGGTCACTTTGCAGAGGCACAGATTCTTGAGGCACTCGGTGTAGATTTTGTTGATGAGAGTGAGGTTTTAACTCCTGCAGATGAGCAGAATCATGTAGATAAGCATAAATTCAAGGTCCCATTTGTGTGTGGGGCAAGAAGTTTGGGTGAGGCTTTAAGGAGAATAGGAGAAGGGGCGGCTCTGATAAGAACAAAAGGAGAAGCCGGAAGTGGGAATATTGTGGAAGCTGTTCGGCATATGCGTTTAGTTATGAGTGAGATAAGAAAACTGACTGTTCTTGGAAATGAGGAACTGATGGCGGAGGCAAAAAGATTGGGTGCCCCTTACGAACTTGTGAAAAAGGTTGCAAAGTTAGGTAAACTACCCGTTCCAAACTTCGCTGCGGGTGGGGTTGCCACACCTGCCGATGCTTCACTGATGATGCAGCTTGGTGCAGAGGCAGTCTTTGTAGGGTCCGGGATATTCAAATCAGAAGACCCTCCACAAAGGGCTAAAGCGATTGTTGAGGCTACCACTAACTTTGATAAGCCAGAAATTCTTGCCAAGGTTTCCTCCGGTTTAAAGGAGGCTATGGAAGGAATAGATATTCATGAGATTCCCGCTGAACAACAAATGCAAGTTAGAGGATGGTAAATAAAGATGAATTCTATTTGCGTGGGAATTCTTGCTCTTCAGGGAGATTACGGCAAGCATAAAGAAAAGTGCGATTGGCTGGGAGTGGATTCTATCTATGTCCGCTCTTCCGAAGAACTGAATCGCTGTACTCATCTAATTATTCCCGGAGGTGAATCTACCACTATCTCGAAATTGATGAAACTTTACGGGATGGTAGATGAATTGAAAAAATTCGGGAAGGAAAAATATATCTGGGGTACCTGTGCTGGTATGATTCTCGTTGCAAAAAAGGTTGACGATACCAGAGTGGAAAATCTTGGACTTATAGATATTTATGTTCAAAGAAACGCATACGGCAGGCAAGTTGATTCTTTTATTACTGAAGAAAATTTACCTCTAATCGATGGAAAAGAGAAATTTAAACTCATATTTATAAGGGCACCTGTATTATTAGAATATGGTGATTCTGTTACACCCCTCGGCTTTGTTAATGAAATCCCTGTCATTGCGAGAAATGACAATGTTTTAGTTTCATCTTTTCATCCTGAACTGACACCAGATTTAAGAATGCATTCATATTTTATTTTCAAAATGGGAAAGAAAAAATAATTTATTTTTGAAAGTATGGTTCATCAACGAAAGTTGTGGAGAAACAGTTTTACTAAAAAACCCGCTTAATGCGGGATTTTTTGTTTATGAAATAATGTTAAATTCTATATTTTTAATTTTCTCTTATCTATAAATTTTATATAAAATTTCTGTAAGATAGACATTCCTGCTCTGTCCCTCGTTATTCTGGTCAGACCCCAAGGCAAGCAAGAATGTCTGACCTACTATATTAATCATTATCAAATTTAAATATGTGAGTTTGCCTTTTTAAGATTATTTATTTCTATTAATTAGGGTAAGGCGTTCAAATGTTGATTGCTAATATCAAGGTCAGACAAGAATGTCTGACCTACTATATTAATCATTATCAAATTTAAATATGTGAGTTTGCCTTTTTAAGATTATTTATTTCTATTAATTAGGGTAAGGCGTTCAAATGTTGATTGCTAATATCAAGTAAGATTAATATATTTTTTCAAAATTTATAATAAAATTTTATTTTATAATTTGCCTTAAATAAAAATTTTTTTATATTTTAAAAACTTCTACTGGTTCACGGGGATATACAATAATATATATCCGCGAAATACCATCAGATTGGTTAATGCTTTTATCAAAGCGAATAAACAATTCGATTTCATAATTATGTCGTGAAGAGACACAGTTTTGGCAAATATAATCGCCATTATGTTCGTATGCTTTGAGACTATTTATCAGAATATCTCCTCAGTAATTACCGCACCAACTTAGATATTTTCGAAGACGAAAAATAGCCAATTGGGGATTAATCATATTACCGGATAATCCTGATTTTTAAACAATAAATAGGAGGAAGTAACAATGAGAATAAAAACTGTTAGCAATCGTATCACTGCACGATTGTTTATTACTATTGTGCTTCTGCTATTTTCAACCAGCCTTCTTTTTGCACAGAAGGACAAAATTCAAAAAGCAAACTTTGAACTGGCAAACAAATTCACCACAAAAAAAATCGAGAAAATGCTCTACGATACCTCTGTCAGGCCGAAATGGCTGGAAAACAGCGAGATGTTCTGGTATCGTTTTAAAAACAGTTCTGGTACACATTATTATCTTGTTGACCCTCTGGAAAAGACAAAGAAACCGATATTTGATAATGATCAACTGGCGGCAGCTTTATCAAAAGAGTTAAAAAAGCCGTTTGATCCGAATCATATTACAATAGACTCTCTCAAGTTTGTAAAAGAAATGGAAGCGGTTGAAATAATAGTAGATAGTTTACGCTACGAGTATAATTTATTAACATCCACATTAACATTCATCGACAGCGTTAAAAAGAAACCGAAAAAGGAAGAATGGGTAAATTTCTCTCCTGACAGTGCCACGATTGTTTTCGCTAAAAACCATAATCTTTATATTATGGCAACAGATGATCCCGACAGCGTAGAACATCAATTAACAACTGACGGAGAAAGGTATTACAGTTATGCTGCTGATGATGGTGATACGACCAAAGACAAGCGCGTAAGAGCAAGAGCACAATGGTCTAAAGACTCTAAAAAGTTTCATCTTATGAGATGGGACAAACGGAAAGTAGGAGATTTATGGGTAATTGACGTGCTGAACAATCCGCGTCCCAAACTTGAGACCTATAAATATGCCATGCCAGGTGAAGAATATGTTCCACAGTATGAACTATTCGTTTTTGACCGTGAAAAAAAGGGAAATGTTAAGGTAAAGGCTGATATGTGGAAAGACCAGGGTTTATTTGTGGTCCGGTGGGGAGAGACATCGGAAACGCTCTATTTTGTTCGGAGGGACAGAACAATGCACAAGGTAGATGTGTGCACAGCAGATGCAGAAACAGGGGATATTGGTGTCCTTCTTGAGGAAAGAATGGACACATACATTGAGGGTGGTCCAATTTATCTTATCAATGATGACAGTGAGATTATCCATTGGTCTGAACGAGATGGGTGGGGACATTATTATCTTTATGACGGTAAAGGGAACCTGAAAAACCAGATTACCACTGGAAATTTTGTATGTTCGAGGAGGGGAATTACAAAAATAGATACATCAAAACGGGTATTATATTTCTCTGCGAGTGGCCGCGAAAAAGATGTTGACCCTTATTATTCGCATTATTATCGTGTCGGTTTTGATGGAGAGGGACTTAAACTAATCACTCCAGAAAACGCTGACCATTCAATTTCTATGTCCAAGTCAAATAAATATTTTATCGATAACTTTTCCCGTATTGACCAGGTTTCTAAAGCGGTATTGCGTGATTATATAGGAAACAAAATTATGGACCTGGAAACCATCGATATTTCCAGACTTGAAGAGGCTGGCTGGAAAATGCCGGAGACTTTTAAAGTTAAAGCGGCAGATGGCATTACCGACCTTTATGGCGTCATGTGGAAACCTTCTGATTTTGACCCTGAAAAGAAATATCCGATTATTGCCCACGTGTACCCGGGTCCCCAGCAAGAATCGGTTCCTAAAGGATTTTCTCCGACAAACAGAAATATTGGACTTGCCCAGATTGGTTTTGTTGTCATTGCAGTAGGGAACAGAGGTGGAAGCCCGCAGAGGTCAAAATGGTATCATAATTACGGCTACGGTAATCTGCGAGACTATGGACTTGCTGACAAAAAGTATGCAATTGAGCAGCTTTCCGACAGATATTCATTTATTGATATTGACCGTGTGGGGATTTACGGGCATTCCGGAGGCGGATTTATGTCAACAGCCGCAATGCTGGTATATCCGGATTTTTTCAATGTTGCCGTCTCCTCTTCCGGTAATCATGATAACAACATATATAACCAGGGGTGGAGTGAAAAACACCATGGGGTAAAAGAGGTAAAAGTAAAGAAGAAAAAGGATAAAGAAGAATCGACTGCCGAAAAAGATACAAGTGAGGTTGAATATGAAACCAAATTTGAAATCAAAGTTCCAACCAATATTGAACTTGCCAAAAATTTGAAAGGGCACTTACTGCTGGTTCATGGAGATATAGACAATAATGTTCATCCGGGAAATACCATCAGATTAGTCGACGCTCTTATTAAGGAGAATAAACGTTTTGATTTCATGATTATGGCGGGACAGAAGCACGGTTTTGGCAAATATAATCGCTATTTCGTCCGGGCTCTGTGGAATTATTTTGCAGAACATCTACTCGGTGATTACCGCACCAACGTGGATATGTTCGAAGACGAAAAATAGCCCAATAGACTTAGAGATGATTTGAAAAAATTGGGTAAAGAAGAATAGTAGATATACACTGCAATGCGTCTCTACATATAATAATAAAATTTGTATAATCTTCTATAATTTTATTTTATAATTTGCCTTAAACAAAAAATTTTTTTATATTGAAAAATATTTTAATATCAAAGCAAAAAATGAAATAAGAAATAATAATTTAAAAGGACAGGTAAGAATTATGGGAATGGCAGGAATTGATGTATTTATTGTGATTTTATTTTTGATAGGGATTTTATCCTTCGGGACATTTTTCAGGAGATTTGTAAAGACATCTGAGGATTATTTTCTTGCAAAGAAGATGCTTCCCTGGTGGGCTATTGGAATGTCAATAGTGGTTGCCGATATAGGGGCAGTAGAATATATGGGAATGGCAGGGGGAACATACCGATTTGGTCTTGCTCAGGCAAACTTTGACTGGATTGGCTGTATTCCGGCTATGCTTGTTGCGGCAATTATATTCATTCCTTATTATTGGAAAGCCGGCGTTTATACTGTCCCTGAATTTCTTGGAAGGAGATATAATGTCTATGTTCAATCCATACAAGCATTTCTCTGGGTTTCATTTCTTGCATTTGTTCTCGGTATAATACTCTGGGCAACTGCTATTTTCTTAAATACGATGATGGGTTGGCCCCATTGGGTTTCTATTATTATAACAGCCGCAATCGTTGGAATATATACTATTTCAGGAGGTTTATCGGCAGTAGTTATGACAAATGCCCTTCAGTTAATAATATTGTTTATTGGTGCAATTGCGATACTTGTTCTTGGACTTAAAACTGTCGGCGGCTGGGGAGAGATGACTGAAAGGATATATTCTCTTGGACCTGAATTTAAGAACCATTTTAAACTTATGTTACCAATGGATACCACAACGCCTTACCCATGGGCTGCCATCATATTTGGGTCAACTCTGGTAATATCACCAGCATACTGGATAGGAAATCAGGCGATAATTCAATCTTCACTTGGTGCAAGAAACGAATGGGATGCGAAGGCAGGAGTGATGTGGGCTGCGATATTAAAAATCTCTATTCCGCTTTTAATTGCAATTCCCGGTCTTATTGCTCTTTCCCTGTATCCTAACTTAAGTGATGGTGATGAGTCTATACCAACGCTTATCAAAAATCTTCTTCCACCAGGGCTAACAGGGCTTGTTTTTGCTGCATTCTTTGCCGCTTTAATGTCAACTGTTGCTGCATATCTTGAATCTGCTGCTACACTTTTTACAAAAGACATTTATCAAAAGTTTATTAAAAAAGAGGCACCAGATAGGCATTACCTTACAGTTGGAAGATATCTTACCGCTGGAATAATAATTTTGGGGATATTTTCGGCTTCTTTAAGTAGTAAATTTCCCGGGATATTCGTGGCACTCCAGACTATTATGTCAATATTTTATGGACCAACTTTTGCCATACTTATACTCGGTATACTCTGGAAACGTTCTACTCAATGGGGAGGACTTTATGGATTGATTTCCGGAGTGTTACTTTCTTCTTTTCTTTTTGCATTTAGGTCACATTTTTTTAATATATCAGAACCGTTTTTATATATATGCTGGTGGTCATTTGTTTTTGCAATTATTGTAAATATAATAGTCAGCCTATTTACCAAGCCTAAGTCAGATGAAGAACTTGAAGGACTTGTTTATGGGATGACTGCAAATAAAAAATAGATTAATAAAAACAAAAAAATAGTAAGGTAATCATGATAAATTTACTTTCTCAAATACCTCTTTCATGGGTAAAAGTCATTATTATGGTTTTATTCTTAAGTTTAGTAATTTGGATGTGGCTAACACCCAGAGAATACATATTTAGATCTTCTCCTGATAATAAGAGATGGAGAGACCTTAGAATATGGGGGACTCTTATTATTATTGTTCAAGTAATAATCTATTTAATATTTTAAGAGGACAATTGAAATGTCAAAAACAGAAGGCTCAACAGAAAGTAAGCTCGAAAGCCAGTCCCTTCAATTAATGGGTATTTTTCTCGGAATTTTTGGAATCATTATGATTATCGCAATAATTTTTCCGGAAAACATCGAGGGTAAAATAACAAATCTAATTACCGGGCTAATTCTTTTAGGATTTGGTATCGGTGCCTTCCTCAAGGGGAGATCCCGCAAGGTTAAAAAAGAATTGGAGTAGATTCTGCAATAGTTAAAATTTTTTGCAAACCTTTTATATGAATACTCATGATACAATATTTTTGTTTAAATGACATATTAAAAAACTTAAGAATCATTTTAGGGGAAAAAATTTTTTAGTTAAGCATTTCATTATTAAAAAAAAATAAAATTAAGTAATTATATGGATTGGGTTAAATTAGGTTCTATATTTATAGTGTTAGGTTTAATATGGAAAATTTGTCAATGGATTTCAAAAAGACCCCGGATTGAAGGAGAAATAATTGATGTTAAAGTATGTCAAATTGATAAGCCAAGGATAGGAATTAATTATCAGGATGAATTCGCTGTAAATTTTCGAATAGCTATTGATATTAAGTTTATTAATCATAGAGAATCAAGTAGTTGTATTGAGGAAATATGGATAAATTTGAAAAGTAAAAAAATAAGTAACAAATTAACAGGGAATTTATCGTCGGATAGAAAAATTGACGGAGGAGGAATAAAGCAACCTTATTTTTATTATAAAGATGAGGTTGTTTTTAAAGGCGATGATGTAAGAAAAGAAGCTGGTAATATCCCTTTGACTGAATATCCAAAATTTCTGATAAATGAATTTTCTAAATCAAAACCTTTTATTAAAAAATGTGAAAATATTAAAAATTTAATTAATGATAACAAATACGAAATTAATTATAAAATTACAGGCAGAAAATGGAAGATTTTTAAAATTAATCCATGAAAATAATTAAAGATGATTTTATCATATTAATAGCAGAAAAGGTAGATACCTATAGTAGGTAGTCTTCTGGAACAGATGCCTATAAAAGATTTTATAAAAAATAAACAAATGAAAAATAATAAATGAAAAATACAATTTTTACATTTATAATAGTAATTTTTAACTTTGTAAATATTTTTTCTCAAACATTACCAAAATTGCCTAATGTTGAAAAAGAAAAAATACCAAAGTTAGAATATCAAATAAAATTACTATATCAAGATTTTAAAACTCTAAAAAAATTATCAAGTGAAGAGATTAATTATTATAAAAGCAAAGATATATTAATTGTTAATGATAAGGTAAAAGTA
>JAUWXV010000100.1 GCA_030616165.1 bacterium
TGTTCTGTCCCTACATAATAGTCATTTGTAATTGAATATATTGTAGGGACAGGACATTGTCCTGTCCTTCTGTTCTAAAGTAAAAGTTGATTTTATTTCGTTTATTACTTTTCCATTTTAAAAAATGTCAGGAAAATATATATCATTTATTATTTAATAGGTCACTAGCTACTTATCTTAAGAAGTGGTTTTTTCGAAAAAGTTGCTAATTTAAAAAATTATTAGACAGAGAAATAATGGATTTGAGAAACTGTATTAATATAAAAATTCTTTTTGTATTTATTTTGTTATTTCATACGTTGAGACTCTATTCAGGGACAACCGGTAAGATTGTTGGTATCGCGAAAGACAAAAGCACAGGAGAGGGTCTTCCAGGTGTTAATATTGTAATAGAGGGAACTACATTGGGTGCTGCAACTGATAAAGATGGAAGATACTTCATAATAAATATCCCTGCCGGGAGTTATAAAATATCTGCTTCAATGATTGGATATAAAAGAGTAGATGTAGAGGATTTCAAGGTATTTCCGGATTTTACATCAGAGTTTAACTTCGAGATGGAAATTACACCGATAGAAGGTGAAGTGATAGTGGTGAGGGCGGAGAGACCACTTATCCGGAAAGACCAGACTGCTACTGTGCGTATTATAACCGATGATGAAATAAAAAACTTACCCACTCGTGGCTACCAGCGTGTTGTTACTTTGCAGAGCGGTGTTGTGGAATATGGAGGGGGGCTCATATCAATAAGGGGAGGAAGAACTAATGAAACAGCATATTATGTTGATGGATTTTCTCAACAGGACCCTTTAACCGGAGTCTCATCTACAATAATTAATAATAATGCTATAGACCAGGTTTCGATAATCACCGGTGGTTTTAATGCAGAATACGGCAGAATAATGTCCGGAGTTGTTAATGTTATCACTAAAGGAGGCACAAGAGATTATCACGGTTCATTTGAAGCGATTTCTGATGAATTTTCTGGCGATTGGATCAAAACCAACTCTTTCGGATACAATCTTTATTCTTTTTCTCTAAGTGGGCCTGTTGTTAAGAATAATGATAGATTTTTATTTTTTATCTCCGGGGAGATGAGAAATTTGGGAGATAGATTTCCGAAAGCCTCTGCTGGGGGCAGGCTTCCGCATAACTCGCTTAGTGGATTTAACTGGCAGGCAAAATTGAACGCTAAAATAACAGATACTATAAATGGAGAATTTGCTACACTCGGCTCAAAAGAAAGTAGCGACATATATATTCATAGTTATAAATATAACCTTGAACATGCACCGAAAAGAGAAGATAGTAATAATTCTTATTATTTCAGGCTCTCACATGCATTGAGCCCGAATTCCTTTTATAAGTTATCTTTTAATCATTTTTATACCGAATCACACACAGGGGACGGGAAGCATTTCAAGAATATCAGTGAATATGGAAGGGAAATACTTGGAAGGCAGTTTGATGATGAGGCTTTGTTTTACTTGGGGGATGACCCTGAAACAATTGAGGATGATGGAAACCTCTGGAATGATTTTTTTCATAGAGAGTCTTCATACTACGGGCTGAAGGGAAATTTTACATCTCAGATAAACTCAAATCATCAAATTCGGACCGGATTCGATTTTCAAAGGCATACTTTAAGAATGTATCACCATCTCTTTCCCAGAAATGTTTATGATGGGAATGTGAGAAAATACCAGGATTTAGATGTTTACGGATATGACGAAACAGGAAAAAATCATCTCAATTCCGGTTTAAACGGTGCAAAACACCCTATTACCGCTTCCCTTTATTTCCAGGATAAAATCGAATATCAAGGACTGGTAATAAATGCTGGTTTGAGATATGACTATATAAATCCTGATACCGAAGGATTGAAGGATGAATTAAAACCTCTTGGTGATGATTCTAAACTCGACCCCGAAGACCTTACATCAGCCAAAGTAGTGAATGAGATAAGCCCGCGTTTGGGTGTGGGATTTCCTATAACCGATAGGACAGTCTTTCATTTCAATTACGGTAAATTTCTTCAACAACCAAACTTACAGCATCTTTATGTAAGTTATAGATATCTTGGGTTTAAAATTCCCTTTGGGGGATATTTTTTCCCCTTCGGAAACCCAAACCTCAAACCGGAGGAGACGACCGCATACGAGGCAGGAGTCGCACATCAACTGGGAGAAAATGTCAGAATCGGTGTCACTGTTTATTACAAGGATGTTAAAAATCTTGTGCAGGTGGGAAGAATTACAGGAGAAAAATTTTCGTTTGATTCTTATAGAAATACAGATTTCGGTACCATAAAGGGATTAGACCTTTCAGTAACACTTCGTCGAATAAGAAACGTCTCGGGGAACTTAGCCTACAGTCTCTCCTTTGCAGAGGGGACTGGCTCAAGCCCAATCACGCAGAGAAATATTGCATGGACAGGCAGCCAGCAGCCGAAACTCACCGCTCCGCTCGATTTCGACCAAAGGCATAAATTATCGCTGAATTTCGATGTAAGATGGGGAAAAAATGAAGGTCCAGAGTTCTTGGGAAAATATCTCCTTGGGAATGGGGGAATAAATGTGGTCATGAATGCAGGAAGTGGACTCCCATATACGCCAACCTTTACCCATAATGAAGTCACTCTTGCAAGTGTTTCTTCACAGCCGTCTGGCTCTATAAATTCGAATTACGGTCCCTGGACTTTCCAAATTGATGCGAAAATTAATAAGATTATATCTGTTTATAAACTGAATTTCAATTTTTATGTATGGATATTGAACCTTTTAAACAGGAAAAATCCAATTTCTTTTTATTCTTCAACAGGAAATCCTGAAACAAACGGTTGGCTTGTTACTCCAAATGGGCAGGAATTTATTGAAACTTTCGGGGAAGAGGGTAAAAGAAAATATCTTGAAAAAGAAAGAAATCCAAATAATTATAATATACCAAGACTTGTAAGGTTTGGTATCTTGATTGATTTTTAATAGTGGTTCGATATATCTAATCCGAATGAATTAATGAGGGATTATGGTGTAGGGGTTTGATTTATCAAACCCGAATAAGTTAATGAAGTATTATAGTGTAAGGGTTTGATTTATCAAACCCGAATAAGTTAATGAAATATTATTGTGTTGGGATTTGATTTACCGAAACCGAACAAGTTAATGAAGGATTATGGTGTAGGGGTTTGATTTATCAAACCCGAAAGCATTTAATTATAAAGTAACAATATATTATGAATAAAAATTTATTGAAGATAACACTTATTCTGATTTTTTCTACTTATTCATTCTCTTCATCTGGTGGAGTGAGGAAAGATTTAACTGAAGAAAACCTCAAGAAACTTGTAAGAACTTTTGATATTGATAACAATGCAAAGATAGATACTAATAATGTGGAGATGTATGTTACAAATCACGGTTCATTTGCCTGGAATATCACAACAGGCAATTCAGGATTGATTTTTCCGAAAGGAACAACAAAGACAGCCGTTTTTGCTTCGGGTTTATGGATTGGAGCAAAAGTGGATGGAGAAGTAAGAACCTGTGTGGCAGAATTTTCTCAGGAGTTCGCACCAGGTAATATGAAGAACAAGACTTTTGTTCCTGATAATCCGGGCTTTAAAGTATATAAAATAAACAAAAGAGATGGACCGGAGAATCCGGATTGGTTAAACTGGCCATCGGAACTTGGTGCTCCGGTTGATTCGCATGGAAATCCCCTTGTGCTTGGTGATCAGACGCTTTGGGCGGTTTACAATGATGCTGACCCGAGTTATCACTCAAATAATGCAGGAAACTCTGACCCTTTTGGCATTGAAATACAGCAGACTACATTTGCATTTGCAAGACGCGGTCCCCTGAATAATATTATATTTCTCAAGTTTCTAATAATTAATAAGGGGGAAAATGAACTCAAGGATACATTTATATCTTTGTGGAGTGACCCTGACTTAGGAGGTGCAAATGATGACCTTGTCGGATGTGATGTAGATTTAAGTCTTGGATACTGCTATAACGCTACAAATAATGATGAACTTTATGGGACTACTCCACCGGCTGTGGGATATGACTTTTTTAAAGGACCAAGAGGAGACAATGGTGAAATCCTTCCTATGACATCTTTTAATAAATATATTAACGGTACTGACCCAAGGACAAAGTATGAGACTTATAATTACATGCGGGGATTGAACGCAAACGGCTCTCATGTGATTGACCCTGAGGAAAACAGAATCACAAATTATGTCTGCTCAGGGGACCCGGTTACCAATGAGGGATGGATTGACAGTGACCCTGCTGACCGAAGGTTTATGCTGAGTTCCGGTCCTTTTACATTTGCTCCTGGAGATACCCAGGAGGTTGTGGGTGCTATAATTTTAGGGCAGGGCTCAGACCGTCTTACAAGTATTAGAGCATTAAGATTTTACGATACATTCGCTCAGGAGGCATTCGATAGAGGTTTCGACCTTCCTGCACCACCTGAAGGACCAAAGGTTAATGTGACTCATCTTGATAAAAAAATTATTCTCAGTTGGGGCTCTGAACCCGAAGAATATTATGAACCAGGATATAAATTTGAAGGTTACAACGTTTATCAGGGAGAATCTATTGCCGGACCATGGAAAAGAATCAATACTTTTGATAAAATAAACAATACCACCATAATCTTTGACCAAGTATTTGATATTGAGTCGGGTGTCGTGGTTAATAAACCGGTTCAATTCGGGAATGATACCGGACTGAGACAGTATATTGAAATAACAAGGGACGAAATACTCGGCGGAAGACTTATTAACGGCAAATCTTACTATTTTTCGATAACTGCTTATGGTTATAACCCAAACGGAAAACCCAAAACATTGGAAAACGCATTGATAACAATTGTTGTCATTCCTCAGAAACTAACTCCAGAAACAGACTTAACCCCCGTTTTAACTTCGGAAATTAAACCTGTTTATTCAAGAATAGATCAAAATCTTGCACCGAGTACCGATTCAGTCAAAGTTATAATTGTTGACCCCACAAAAGTAACTGGGCATGATTACAGAGTTGAGTTTAAAAAACTCGATTCCCCGGTAATAGATGACGATGATACAATAACTACGGTATGGAATTTATTTGATTTAACAACCGTAAAAACCGTTTTGAAAAATCAGACAAACAAGGTTGGTGATGACCACTACAGCGTTGTTGATGGAATTCAGGTTAAGGTAATGGGGGGAAGGAAACACGGATTGAGTGAGGTTGTTTATTTGGATAAACCGAATAGCTGGCCGCCCGGACTTGAGCCGGTTGAATGGGGGGATGGGTTTTTTGATGGATGTGCCGATTTTGGGTTTAATTTCTTTGGGAGTGCTCTTAATCCATATACCAGTCCAGACGAGTTTTTTCCGGTGGAAATAAGATTCAGCAATATAGTTACTCAAATGGGATACAGGTATCTTAGGGGAGACAATCCTTCATATAGGTATCAGGATTTTATTAAAGTCCCATTTACAGTCTGGGACCCAATCAGCAATAAACAGCTTAATTGTGCATTTGCCGAAAATAAGAATTCACCAACAGAAAACAAAAAATGGACTCCGGCAACCTCGGATGATGGAGGGTGGGAAATAATTTTCATATTCTCGAGCACATATCAGGATACACCTGACCCGGTTTATGTATCGAATAATATCCTTTACAATGCAGATAAATTTGACATACTTTATATTATATGGCTTAAGAGAAAAAGGAATGGAATTGCTGTCGATTCGGGGGACATAATCAAGTTTAACTGGAATAATCCAAGCGATTCAAATGACATATTTACATTTTCTACTCCAAAAGCCGTATTCGGCGACAAAGAATTAGCAAAATCCAAACTTAAAGATATAAGGGTTGTTCCAAATCCTTATTTTGGGCATTCATCGTATGAAGTGACCCAGTTTAATAGGGTCGTTAAATTCATAAATCTTCCAGAGAAATGTAAAATTCGTATATTTAATCTCGCAGGTGTATTGATTCGAACTCTCGAAAAGGATGATCCATCTACATCTATAATTACATGGAACCTTCTTACGGAAAATCACCTCTCACCTGCAAGCGGTATCTACATTTATCATATTGAGGCTGAGGGTATCGGAGAAACTATTGGAAAAATGGCTATCTTTATCGAAAAAGAAAGATTAAATGTGTTTTAACTTATTTACCTGCGTCTATTCATAAATGCTGAATTTCATAATATAAAGAGTGTCTTTTCGAGCGGAGTCCGAAGGACGTAGTCGAGAAATCTCAAAAAAATAGAGATCTCTTCCAGAGTAATCGGGGGATTCGCTGTAGCGGAACAAACTTTCTTTTTAAAAAGAAACATTCATGCTCTTTTGGAGCACCACGAAATATGAAAATATATTCTATTTTCTGGATTAATTATGTAAGTTCAGATTTAACAAAAATTAATATAAAGGGCTTGATAAATCAAGCCCCTACAATTATAATGATAACATTTGTAGGGGTTCGATTTATCGAACCCGATAATTAAAATATTCATATTCGTTTAATTTAAAAATATATTCTATTTTCGGACTAAAGTAATGAACTTCAATTACAATTAAAAAACTTATAAAAGCTTTACAATAAAAATATGAAGAAGATATTTTTCGTAATTATCATATTATTATTCAATATTGGAAGTGTTTTTGCGGGAAACAGCCTTCGAAAGGGAACTTGCGGTGCACTTGAATTAATTATTCCAATTGGCTCCAGATCCACGGCAATGGGCGGTTCTGTTGTTGCTGATACCAGGGGAACTGAGGCAATTTATTGGAATCCTGCAGGTGTGGCTAATACCGAAGGAACAGAAGTCATCTTCTCTTATTTGAATTATATTGCCGACATAAAATATTCTTTTATTGGAATTACTACAAATTTAGGAAACTTTGGTTCTTTGGGTTTTAATACAAGGGTCATGAACATAGGAGAGATAATCGTTACTACCGAAGAGAGCCCTGACGGGACCGGTGAAATTATTACTCCCAATTTTATAGTAGTCGGATTTACCTATTCAAGACAGATGACAGATAGAGTATTTTTCGGCAGTTCAATGTCGGTGATTCACGAGAGGATTATGCAGGAGACTGCCAGAGGTGTGGCTTTTGATTTTGGTTTTCAATATATTCCCGGAGTAGGAGGACTTAAACTTGGTGTTGTAATGAAAAACATAGGACCAAAAATCCGTTTTGCTGGCTCAGACCTCGATAAAAACATTCGTCTCCCGGAAGATAATCCTCAGGCTGCTAACAGAACTGTTAGACTGGAACTTGCCTCGTTTGAAATACCCTCATATCTTCAATTTGGCTCATCTTATGATTTTAAATTTGATGAGAACAAAAGTTTTATCCTCTCTGCTTCCTTCAGAAACAACAACTTTTCAAGCAATGAATTTTCAGGTGGGGGAGAATTTAATTATAAGAATAAATTTATGCTGAGAATGGGATATTCCTCTTCATCTGAAAGAGAATATATATACGGATTAAATTTCGGATTAGGATTAAGTTTCGATTTTGGAGGGAGTGTTCTTACCTTTGATTATTCCAACGGACAAACAAAATACTTTGACAATAATCAGTGGTTTACATTTAAATTAAAATTTTAGCCATCTTGTTAAATCTTCTTATTCCCTTGACTTATTCCCAAATATATATATCTTTTGTAATGGTATACCTTTAATTTAATAGATAATTATATAAGAAACAAAAAATGTTTGAATTTCTTAAAAAACAGAGAATTATATTGGCATCAAAATCACCGAGAAGAGCTGATATATTAAGACAACTTAAAATTGATTTCGAGATAATAGATAGTGAAGTTTCCGAAGAACCATTTGAAAATGATGCGTCTATTGAAGATTATGTTATGAGGATATCTGATAAAAAGGTTATGAACGTTGCAGGAAAAATTACAGATGGGATTATTATTGCCGCAGATACTATTGTTACAATTGATGGACAGATACTTGGAAAACCTAAAAATTGCGACGAGGCAAAAAATATGCTTAAAAGATTAAGCGGTAGAATACATTATGTCTATACAGGTGTGAGTGTCGTTTTGAATCCGGGCTTTATTAAAAAGAGCGATTATGAAATCACAAAAGTTAAATTCAGAAAATTAAATGATAACGAAATTAATTATTATGTCGATTCTGGGGAACCTATGGATAAAGCAGGGAGTTATGGTATTCAGGACCTCCCGGCAATTTTCGTGGAAAAGATTGACGGATGCTATTTTAATGTGGTTGGTCTTCCCTTGACTAAGGTTTATCTCTTGATGAAGTCTTTGGTAAAATAATTATGACTGACAGACAAGAATGTCTGTCCTACTAATTAACCTGAATAATTCATAAAATTATCTGTTTTGTTAGATAATTTATTGATTCTTTTATAATTATTAATGAACCGCCTGTTAAAAATAAAAGTAGGGGTGAACTTGCCTGCCCTGTGGGCCTGCCCTTCGGGTTCACCCTACTGGATTACATAATATAATATAGTGTCATTTTCCGCCAAAGGCTGATCCGCCTTTGGTGGACGAGCGGAGTCCGAAGCTCCGTAGCCGACCCTGCGGGAAATATAAATTTTCCAGTGGATGGTATTACCCTTGGTGGAAATACTCTTAATTTGCTAAAAAATATTGAAGAAATACAAATTTTTATTCTTTTATTTCAATTTTTAATGACTCATAAGGTCCATAAATACATGTCATTGCGAGATACCTCCGTAGCCGACCCTGTCCACAGGGTCGGGAAATATAAATTTTTTAGGAGATAAATGATGAAAAGTCATCTTAAACCAATTACACGGAGAAAATTCTTAAAAACAGGAATTGCTGGCGGATTTATTACTGCTACCCTTCCCCTCTGGAAACTTTTTTCTTTTTCTGCTCCTCCTTCTGATTTTTATGTCAATCCTGCCTGCAATCTTTCAAAGGAAACACTTGAGAAACTTATTAAAATTGCCCTTCAGCGCGGAGGTGAGTTTGCTGAAGTTTATGTTGAATACACGGTGAGTAATAATATCTCCTTAGAAGAAGATAAGATTCATGGAGCACTTAGAGGCGTGGATATGGGTGTTGGAATTCGGGTTCTTCACGGTGAAAAAACCGGCTATGCTTTTTCTGATGATTTAACTTTTGACAAACTAAAACAAACGGCAGAAGTTGCAAGTCTCATCGCTTCTGAAAAGGAAGTAAAAAATCCCGTTGGATTAAAATCTTCCAAAATTTCTTCTTATTACCAGGTGAAAGTTTCTCCTGACAGCATTGTTATCCAGAATAAGGCAAAACTCCTCTTGAAGGCAAATTCCGTCGGTCGAGAATATGACAAAAGAATTAACCAGGTCAATGTAATTTTCTCTGATACGAATAAGAAAATTATCATTGCTAATTCGGATGGAATTTGGGTAGAAGATGTACAAACTCTGACTAACTTACATGTTAATGTCAATGCCATAGAGGACGATAAAAAAAGTCGTGGTGAAGCTTATAAACAAGGTACGTTGGGTTATGAACATTATGACTTAAAATTAGCGGAAGAATTAGCAAAAGATGCAGGTAGAATGGCAATAGCAATGCTCCCAGCAGAAGATGCTCCTGCAGGCGAATATCCAATAGTTCTGGCAAAAGGAGACTGTGGTGTATTTTTCCATGAAGCAATAGGACACAGTCTGGAGAGTGATGGAATTAGAAAAAAAACTTCCTGTTTCTGGGACAAAAAAGGAGAAATGATTGCTTCCTTGGCTGATGATGGAACAGTACCTGGAGCAGGGGGTTCAATCAATGTTGATGATGAAGGAACACCCGGTCAAAAGACTGTTCTTATTGATAAAGGTAAGTGCATCAACTTTCTCTACGATAGACTGAATGCAAAATTAATGAATGCAAAATTAACCGGAAACGGAAGAAGAGCATCCTACCAGCATTATCCCATTCCAAGAATGACAAATACCTACTTAATGGCAGGAGAAGATGACCCCGAGGAAATAGTAAAATCGGTCAAAAAGGGGATTTATGTTGCTCTAATTGGAGGAGGAAGTGTCTCACCGACTACAGGAAGATTTGGATTTTCTGTTCCTGAAGGATATCTAATTGAGGATGGCAAAATTACAAATCCGCTCAAAGGAATCCGGCTTATGGGAAATGGTCCGGAAGTATTAGAAAATATTGTTACGATAGGACATGACTTAGAAATTTTGCCAGGAACATCATGTATGAAAAGTAGACAGATAATGCCAATTTCTTGTGGAAATCCAACCTTGAAAGTTTCTAAGATAACCATTGGCGGTGCAAAAGTATAGTGCTGTTTAATTATGATTGAAAAGTATATGATTCAAATTATAAATTTTAAATACTAAATTCTAAACAAATTAAAATGACCAAAATCCAAAATTCAAAACAATGCGATTAATAAGATAGAACCTTAATATTTAATAAAGAAATTGAATTCATAATAGAAAAATTAAAATTTTATAACATTTGAAATTTGAATTTCCTATTTATTTAGAATTTAGAATTTATTATTATTTGTATATTTTTCTTTTTTTGTAGATTCGTAGCCGACCCTGTCCACTGGGTCGGGAAATACAAATTTTTATTCTTTTATTTCAATTTTTGGGTGTTTCTGCTGGCAAAGGTGTTCTTCACCTTCGCCCACAAAATACCTTCGTAGCCGACTCTGTCCACAGGGTCGGGAAATACTCAAAAGTTTAAAGGGAATCAAAAATGGATTATAAATTATTAGCCGAAAATATTGTTAAAAGAGCATTAAAATATGGAGCAGATGAGGCAGAAGTTTATTTAGAAAATGGAAGAATGTTTGAGTTATCAGTCAGAAATGGAGATGTAGAAAATGTCAAGCAGGCAGCATCAAAGGGGCTGGGATTGAGGGTTTATAAAGAAAATAAACCCGGGTTTTCTTATACCTCTGATTTTTCAGAGCAATCTCTTGAAGAATTTACCAAAAAAACTGTCCAACTTTCTCTTGTTGCTGACCCGCAGCCATGGAATGCTCTTCCTGATTTTAAAGAGGGAAAAATTCAAGACCTTGATTTATATGACCCTTATATCTCTGAAATTGAAAGTGAGAAGAAAATAAAAATAGCAAAAGAGGTGGAAAGAATTTCCCTTGCCTATGATAAAAGAATCACTAAAACAGGTGGAGGATCTTTTAGAGACACTGAAATAGAAACAATTATTGTTAATTCTAAAGGTGTTTCCTATTCTTCCAAAAGCACAGGGATTAGTTTTGGAGTTGGAGTTATTGCTGGAGAAGGGAGTGATATGCAGTCTGGCTATTGGGACAGCTCAAAGAGACACTTTAAAAACTTGGATACCATTGAGAATGTGGCAAATAAAGCAGCTAAAGAAGCAGTCGAAAAACTCGGAGCAAGACCTGTTGAAACTCAAAAAGCTCCTGTTGTTTTTGACCGTTACTCTGCAGGTGCATTCTGGTGGGGAATTTTAGGGGCTATGAATGGTGACCGTGTTTACAAAAAAACTACTTTTTTGACTGATTATCTCAATAAACCCGTTGCTTCAGAACTTATCACAATTTCAGATGACCCAACCATCCCAGGACATATTTCCTCTGTTCCTTTTGATGGAGAAGGAAATATAACAAGAAAAAACATTCTTATTGATAAGGGAATTTTGAAGATGTTCATCTATGATACAATTACTGCTCGAAAAGCAGGAGTTAAGGTCAATACAATGGCTCAGAGATTTCGTGGTTATCGCACACTACCATCTGCTTATTTTTTAAATATTGTTGTTCAAAACGGTAATATGAACCGGGAAAGGATTATCTCTGAAATAAAAAATGGTTTTTATGTCAAAGGTATCAGGGGAGCGGGTACAGATGCTACAACTGGAAATTTTTCCAGTGGCGCTTCGGGTTTCTGGATAGAAAATGGAGAGATTGCCTTTCCGGTGGATGGTGTTACCCTCGGTGGAAATGCTCTTGATATGCTTGAAAATATTGACGTTGTGGCTAATGACCTTGACATTAGAGAAGATATTAACAGTCCTTCTTTTAAAATAGCAGAAGTCACAATAGGAGGGAAAGGATAAAAGTTTAAATAGTTTAAAAAAGATAAAAGAACCATAAAAGTTAGATTACTTGGAGTTAATTACTATATAACAGACAAGAATGAAGAACTATGAATTATATAACCTGAATAATTCATAAACTTCTAGGCATATTATTGATATTATTAATGTTACTATAGAAGTACCTTTGAAACAATGCTAAGTGTCGCTGCTATCGTCATCCTGAACTTGTTTCAGGATCTAATATGAAATCTGAAGATAGATTCCGAAACAATACTG
>JAUWXV010000196.1 GCA_030616165.1 bacterium
GCAAAATTACATGATTTTATTTATCCATTGAAAGTAATAATAACTCATTATTCTATTGATAGAAATAATATGAATTATTTAGCAGAAAGAATAAAAAAAGTTCAGAAGTTGATAAAATTTTTAAATAAAAAAAACCCAGAGAATCCAAAAAATGAATACTTAGTTATATATGCTGAAGGAACAAAAGAAAAATTCAATAAGTGGGTTGGATTTAAATTTGATACAAACGGTTAATTTAAAGATTTTCATCACATTTATAATTAATAGTAATACTATGAAAAAATTTTATCTTATTTTAATTTTTTTACTTTCTTTACTTTCATTAAACAATTGCTTTGCTCAAACAGAAGTTTGCGGAAATATAACAGATAAAACTATATGGACAAAAGATAACAGTCCATATATTGTAACTGGAATTATAAATGTTTATTCTGGTTCTACCCTGATAATTGAATCTGGGGTTGTTGTAAAATTAGGCAAAGATATTTCTATTATGATAAGTGGTGAATTAATTGTTAAGGGGGATGGAATTAATAGTATATCTTTTATTCAAAATAGAGAAGGCGTTAGATGGGGAACTATTAAATTTTTAGATTCAAGTGTTGACGCAACCTATGACGATGAAGGTAATTTTGTCAGCGGTTCTATAATTGAATATGCAAAGATTGAAGGTGCAGGGCATAGCGGGATTTACTGTAAATCTTCTTCACCTTTTATTTCTAAAAACACAATATCAGGTAATTTAGCAGCTTATGACGGTGTTAGTGTATATGGTGGTGGTGGAATATATTGCGAATACTCTTCACTGAAAATTTCTAAAAACACAATATCAAATAATCAATCAATTACTTGTGGTGGTGGAATATATTGCAGTAAATCATCACCAAAGATTTATAAAAACACAATATTAAATAATTCGGGTAGTGGTATTTATTGCGATAATTCTTCGCCTTTTATTTCTGAAAATATAATAACGGATAATAATACAAATAGTGGAGGTGGTGGTATTTGTTGTGTTAATTGTAATGCTTTTTACATTATTTCTGGAAATACTATATCGAATAATTCGGCACGTAGTGGTGGTGGTATTAATTGTATTAGTTGTTATGCTTCTCACACAATTTCTAAAAATATAATAACAGGTAATGAAGCGGTCTATGGTGGTGGTATTTATTGCGGTGGTTATTCAAAAATTTATGAAAATATAATAACAGGTAATGAAGCGGTTGCCTATAATGGTGGTGGTATGTGTGGTGGTGGTATTTATTGCGGTAATCAATGGAATTGGATTTCACCTGAAATCAGTTATAACAACATATTTAATAATAAAGGATTTGATATTTATGTTTCTGACGAAACAAGCTATATAAACAAAATGGAAAACATAAATGCAAAAAACAATTATTGGGGAGTATCGGATAAAAATTGGATAGATAAGTTTTGTATTTATGATTATTGTGATGATACTACATCAGCAAAAATTTATTATGAGCCTTTCCTTACTTCTGCAACTCCGATTAATATAACATCAATAGAATTAAAAACTGATAGTTCATATTCAACAAATCTAACTACAACTTTATCATTTCTTGACACTCTATACATAGAACTTAATGGAACTGATGGTAAAAAATCACATCAAGACACTACCATTGTATTTGTAATAAATGAAAGTAAATCAGATAGCATCTCTATTAAACTAATTGAGACTTCTTTAAATTCTGGCATTTATAGAGGTATTGCTTTTATCCAAGATGAAAGTAATAATGAAAAAGATATAATTGGAGTATCGCTTGGAGATATTATTAAAATATTTTCTGTTGTTAATGCATCTATATATGATTCTGTAATTGTTTCTGAAACAACCTCAATTGAGTTATTATCTAAAAAAATCCCAAATGAATATAAATTATTTCAAAATTATCCTAATACATTTAATCCAGAAACCCGTATAAAATATGAAATACCGAAAACTACGAATGTGGAAATTGCAGTTTATAATATTTTGGGGCAAAAAATAAAAACACTTTTAAATGAAACAAAAAATCCTGGAGCTTATAAGATTCTATGGGATGGGACTAATGAAAGGGGCATCAATGTTTCAAGTGGAATTTATCTATATATTATTAAAACTAAGGATTTTTTTGCATTGAAAAAAATGGTTTTACTTAGATAGGTTTTTTTGTTTAAAAAATATGAAAAAGCAAATAATTAAATATAAAGAAAATAAAAACGATATTATCCAAACTGTAGAAATTGACTTATCAGAAATTGGTATTAAAAGTGAAATTAACAAATATAAGAAACATATTGATAAAAAATACAGAAATATATTTAAATATAATGTTGATAAAAAACTTATATATAAAACAGAAGCTTTAATACCTAAAGTAAATAAAAAAAGGATTAATTTATTATTAGTGTTAGGAAATCCTGCTGTTCACTCGGTGGCAGAACGGATGCCCTTTTCACATGAAAAAACACGATGCAAAGAAAAATTGAGAGAGCATAGATTTTGGCGCACATTGAGAGATTTTGAGGTTTTAAAATTTAATAAAAATTTAGAAAAGCCAAATCTTAAAAATATTGTGGAGATAAATGATTATAAGAGAGATTGTTTGTTAAAAGGGAATTACAATAGCGATTTTAATATATTTCTCTTATCATACTTTTCTTTTCCTACTCCTGCCTCAGGGAAATATAGTGGAGTTGCTGGAATTGAAAAAATATTCGGTAAGTGTTTATTTAAGGAAGTGAAGGAATTTGAGTTTCAACGATTTAAAGAAATCGTTTTAAATAACAAAATCAAAAATATAATCTGTTTTCAAAAAGATGCTATAAATGAGATAAAACAAGATAAATACAAGCAAATTGGTAACATATTAAATAATCCAGATTATGAGATATATAATGTTCTAAAGAATATCACTTTATATACTGCTCTTCCAACAAGATTTATTCTTACTAATAAAGGTAAATCTATATTAAAGAATATATTATTTGATATTAAAAGGAAAAATAAAATAGACTGACATTCATAAGGCTGTGGCAATGCTATTTTTTTAACGCTTAAGCACTGTATAAATGCGTTCTACGGGGCTTTTAGAAGGCTTTTAATGATATTTATATGGCTAAATTTGAAATATTTAAATCCTGAAACAAGTTCAGGATTGCTGAAATGGTAAATATAAGATATTTATTCCTGAAGCAAGTTCAGGATTTGATTTCTGAATGTTTTGCAGTTGGAATATGAGTTTAGTTGGGACAAGGATTAAAAATATTTCATATTTTTTAACATCAAATCAACGATGTTTTTTTATAAAAATATATTTTCAAAAAAATTTTTCTTGATTTTGTGTAAAAAATTACATATCTTTAAAAAGATTAAATAGAAGAGCGTCAAGAACGCCATTAAATATAGTTTTAGAGCTTCAAGAAGGCCATAGTTTGAATCAATAGGTTCAGATTGTGGCTTTTTTTATTTAAACCAAAATAATTTATAAAGGAGATTTAAATGACTAACAAAAAGCTTAAATCAAAAATTATTGAGCAATATGGTTCTCAGAGCGATTTCGCTCAGGTATTGAAAATTCACGAATCAGTTATTTCCAGGGTTATTCAAGGTAGAAAGAGATTATCTAAAGCCGAGCAATTACGCTGGGCAGAGGCTTTAGGATGTAAAATAAAAGAATTTTATAATTTAATAGAAACCAACAGCAATAGTTGAATTGTAATATGTCAGAGAAAAAGACATTTAAATTGTGGGATTATGAAAAGAGAGAGCCTTTTGAGGTAGTAGCAACGAAACAAGGCAAGCAATGGATGGCTATATGCCCTAAACATAATGACACAAAACCGAGTTTATCTATAAATGAGGATGAAAAGATTTATAATTGTTTTGGTTGCGGTTGGAAGGGACGGTTTTATAACCCAGATTATAAATATAAAAAAAAAGAAAATATAATAATGAATATCTATGACTACGAAGATGAAAATGAGAAATTGTTGTTTCAGGTTGTTAAATATTATCCTAAAAAATTTGTGCAAAGGAGACCAGGCGGTAAAGAAGGCTGGATATGGGATTTAGATGGAGTTAGGCGTGTATTATATAAACTTCCATCTTTAATTAAGGGCAGTGATCCTGTATTTATAGTTGAGGGGGAGAAGGATGTTGACAATGTTATTAAGCTCGGATTGACAGCTACAACTAACCCTATGGGAGCAGGAAAGTGGAAACCAGAATATAATGAGTTTTTAAAAGATAGAAGTGTTGTTCTTATTCCAGATAATCACAAAGAAGGGTTTGAACATGCTGAACAAGTAGGAAAATCACTTTTAAATGTTGCAAAAAATATAAAATATCTTGAACTACCAGGACTGAAAGAAAAAGAGGATATTTCGGATTGGATTAGAAAGGGTGGAACTAAGGAAGAGCTCTTAGAATTAGTAAAACATGCACGTCAATATAATCCCTATATAACAGTTTATCAAGATAAAGGAACATATATAAAAAAACAAAAAGGTGAAATATCAAATTTCATAATAAATCCCTTAGTAAGGGTCCAAACTGACGAGGGAGAATTTTTAAAATCAGAAATCATTACTAATCTAAAAAAAACTTATCCTATCCAGTTTAGTCCTGATGATTTGAATTCAAAGAATAAATTTAAAAAAGCGTTAAGAGGTTATCTTGACCTTCAATTCTTTGGCTCTGATGATGATATTCAGCATATTAAAGGTATTCTTGCAAGTTATAAGCCTCAAATAAAAAGGGGAATTAAAACAACTGGCGTGCATAAAGTTGATGGAAGTTGGGTATATGTTGAAGAAGGGCTTGCTTGTGATAGCAACGGAAATAGAGATGATATTACATATATTTCAATGAATCCCTATAAGACAAACCTACTCAAAGAAACAGCACTAACCTCCGAACAGTTAGATGAAATGTTGTCTTTTCTTTGCGGATTTAATGATCCTGATGTAGTTTTTCCAATACTCGGTTTTTGTTTTGCCTGTTTTGTAAAAGAAAGAATATTTGACATAACAAATCAAAATCCAATTTTAGTTTGCTGGGGAGAAAAAGGTTCTGGAAAAACAGAGACATTGAGTCAAATCATAAAACCGCTTTTTGGTATTCGTTCAGATATTGAAAACATTGGACACCCGACAGAATTTGGGTTAGCTCGTATTATATCCTCATCAAACCTGCCACCAATACTTTTTGATGAATATAAAACAAATAAATTTTCAGATTCTCAAAAAAAAATAATTTCCGAAATGCTAAGAAGTGTTTATAATCAGACAAGGTTAACAAGGGGAACTCCTGATTTGAGAATTGTAGAATTTGTTTATTCTGCACCAGTTATATTAGCAGGCGAAATGGGAATATCTGAACTTGCAATAAAAGATAGGATAATAGAAACTTATTTTTCAAAGAAAGAAACAATAAAATATACAGAAGAATTTAATAATTTAAAAAACCTTCCTCTTGGTTCTCTTGGTAAGGATTTTTTACAATGGACATTAAAGATTCCCGACAACGAGATTAAAAAAATATGGCAAACGCAATTTGAAAATGTTGACGAAGCCCTTAAATATAGGCTAAGGCAAAATACTGCATATGCCCGGTTGGGGTTAAAGTTATTTTTAAATTACTTACAAAATAGGGGAATAAATATAAAACCATTTGAAATAGGTTTCAATAAAATAGACCAGAGCCAAAAGAAAAATATCCTTGAAGAGAGTAATAAAACCATTGTTGATACTATCATCGAGGCATTTTCAATTATGGCAGAAAAGGGAACGATAGAAAAAAATAAACACTACATGATAGATATTAACAAAAATTTACTGTATTTGCATATTTCCAGTTTATATCCAGAATTTAAAAAATGGGCAAAAGATTATCAGTGGGATGGTGAGATTTTAAATACCAATAGTTTTACAAAACAAATCAAAGAGAATAAGTATTTCATAGAAAATAAAAGCTGTAGATTGGGGAAAATAGTAAAATGGGTAATATGTCTTGACATAACTAAAATGAACCATTTAGAGATAGAAAGCTTTGTAAATGAATTAGAAACAACAATGTAATGAATGTAAGAGCTTGTAAGAGGTGTTTCTTACAAATTATATAATTGTTTTTATTATAAGTTAGTTATTAATGTAAGAATGTAAGAGAAATTTGATGATATACTCTACGTGCGAGAGAGAAGAGTAAACGCTAATAATAAAAATTCATATAAGGGGCTACACAGCAAAAATCACTTACATTCTTACAAGTTATTGTTAAGTATTTAAAAATTAAAAATATATGTTGCAATAATTAGGCATTACAAAAACTTACATTTTTATTACAGGTTGTAGTAATGGGTGAAAAAGAGAATAAAATAACTGTAATTGTAGATACCAGAGAACAACAGCCTTATCATTTTAAAAAAGAGAAATATATTCAGACCATAAAGCAAAAACTTGATGCCGGCGATTATTCTCTGAAAGGTTCTACTGACAAGATAATTATTGAGCGTAAGACTCTAAATGATTTATTTGGGATAATTGGTAATGGGCGGGAACGGTTTAAAAGGGAATTGCAGCATCTTAAGGATAATTGTGAGTTTCCCATTCTATTAATTGAAGGGAATATTTCTGATATATTTGATAAATATGCTTTGCCATATGAATCAAAAATACATCCAAACAGCGTGATTGGTTCGCTGATCAGTTGGAGCGTCAAATTTGGGATACAAATAATTTTTGCGGGAAATAGAATAAGGGCTGAATTAATTGCAGCTAAATATTTAATAAAGGTTAATGAGATAATAACCAAAAAATAGTTGTAGGGGGTTGTAAAAATGAATGAAAAATTATTAAAAACAACAGATGAACAGCTTTTAGAAATATTGGAAAATCAACCAGATATGGCACAAGAACAGATAGGTAAAACTCTGGGCATTTCACAACAAGCAATTTCTAAGAGAATAAAAGCTCTTATAGAGAAGGGAAGGTTTAAT
>JAUWXV010000219.1 GCA_030616165.1 bacterium
AATATATTTAATCATAAATGATTATTATGTAGGGACAGAACAGCGTTCTGTCCGTTAACATATTTTTGAAAATCATACAAATATAAAAATTAAGGAACTTTTTTTATTTTCTCATTAAAAAAATGCTTAACTCCAGTCAAAATTTTTTTGTAAAAATTACAAAAAAGAACATATGTTATTTAACATGGCACTAATTCATCCCTCGAGTATTTGAGAGATGAATTAGAAATAATTTAAAGTTTCTTTTCCGCCAAAGGCGGATCCCCCGAGTCCTCGGGGGAGCTTATTTTCTTTTTCAAAAGAAAGTAGAAGATTTAATAAAAAATAAAAATTTACCGGAGGATAGAAAAATAAAATGAAAAATGATTTTATATCAATTTATGATTATTCTCGGGAATGGTTTGAAGAAATATTTAAAATTGCAAGGGATTTGAAGAATAAAATAAGAACAGGAGAAGTTTATCATCCATTGAAAGATAAAACACTAACAATGATTTTTCAAAAATCCTCCGCAAGAACAAGAATATCATTTGAAATGGGGATGTATCAACTTGGGGGATATGCTTTGTATCTTGCTCCAGATGATATTCAACTGGGTAAAAGAGAATCGGTCAAAGATATAGCGAGAGTAATTTCAAGATATAATGACTGCATTATGGCAAGGTTGTTTGACCATAAACATATTATTGAACTTGCTGAATACAGCTCCGTTCCTGTAATAAACGGACTGACGAACCTTTTGCATCCTTGTCAGGTAACTGCTGATATTTTCACGATATTGGAATACAAAGGTGTAATTGATAATATAAAAGTAGCCTTCATCGGTGATGGGAATAATGTTGCTAATTCATGGTTGAATATGTCGTCAAAGTTCCCGCTGAATATGTCATTTGCTATACCAGAAGGATATGACCCGAATCAAGAAATTTTAGAGAGAGCATTAAATTCAAAAGTTAGTAATATTCAAATCTTCAGAGAACCATTTTTAGCAGCGGAAGATGCGGATGTAATTTATACTGATGTTTGGACAAGTATGGGAAAAGAAAATGAAATAGAAAAGAGGAAAATTGATTTTAAAAATTTTCAAGTTAATGAAGAACTATTAAAGTTTGCTAAAGACGATTGTGTAGTAATGCACTGCCTTCCTGCTCACAGAGGAGAAGAGATTACTGATGATGTGATTGATGGTAACAATTCAATTGTATATGATGAAGCGGAAAACAGAATGCACATCCAGAAAGCTATCTTAATAAAATTATTGACATAAATATCAATTTTTTTTATATCATTTCAAGCAGAGCCCCACCGCAGCTGCGGGGGTCGAAGTCGAGAAATCTCTTTTAAATTCTATCGTGAAAAGTACTGCAGGGACAATGTGGCAATCCTGCTCGCTCATGTCATTGCGAGGAGCGAAGCGACGTGGCAATCTAAATGTTAAAATCTGTGTTATCCGTGGATACAAAAATTACTAATTATGAGCACTTTTGTTTTAATGAAGATTCTTGAATCGGCGCCGAGTAGGTATGACCTTGGTATCAAAATTATAACACTCGGCAGAATAAACAGGGTTTATGATAGATTAGTCGAAAGTATAAAACCGGGTTTTAATGTTCTTGACATTGGGTGCGGAACAGGAAATCTAACCATAAGAATTCTTGGAAAGGGCGCAAAAGTTGTGGGTATAGATGTTAATCCAGATATGATTAAGATTGCAAAACAGAAGATTGAAAAGTATGGATTTCAGGATAGTGCTGAGTTTCGGGAAGAGGGAGTATCGGAACTTTCATCGGAGTCCGATTCCAGATATGATGCCGTTGTTAGTGGGCTGTGCTTTTCTGAACTCTCAGATGATGAGCGAAAATTTGCACTCAAACAAATATATCGAATTTTAAAACCAGGAGGACTTCTTCTGCTTGCTGACGAAACCCAGCCAAATAATTTCTTAAAAAAATTGCTGCACCTTATGATGAAAATCCCATTAACTATAATTACTTATCTCATCACTCAAACGACTACAAGTTCTTTGAAAAATATCGATGATATGTTACGTTTTGCCGGGTTTAATATAAAATCTGCTGATAAAAACTGGATTGATGATTTTATTTTATTAACTGCTGAGAAACCATTTTAAAATAATTCTCTTAAAGTGATTTTTATCATAATAATAAAATGTACTTTATAAAGTATATTATTGAAACTTTTTTAAGATTTCTTCCTTTTCCGAGAAAGACCGGTTTGATAAAAATTGGTTCGCCGGGTCGGAATTCTCCTGTGTTTCTGACATGCAACTTTGACTTGACTGTTGAAAAGGTTAAGAGAGAGATTCGAGGGTTAGATGCCTATCTTCTTATAGCAAACAGCAGAGGAATAAATGTATGGTGTGGAGCCGCAGGTGGACGTTTTACAAATCATGACGTGATATCAGTTCTTAAGACCAGCGGTATAGAAAATCTAATTGAGCATCGAACGGTAATACTGCCCCAGCTCTCTGCTGTCGGTATTCAGCCTGATATTATATATCAGAAGACAGGATGGAGAGCAGTTTTTGGTCCTGTTTATGCAAAGGATATTTTAAAATATATAAATGACGGTAATAAAAAAACAGAGTCGATGAGGAAAGTAGGTTTCGGTTTTTTTGACCGGCTTGAGGTGGCTGTTCAATGGGCTTTCCCTATATCTATAATTTCTGCGGTTATTTTAGCCTTCCTATGGCAAAAAATGATTGTTCCCTCTGTGAGTATTGCTTGGGCGGTCTCTCTAATTGTTTTTTTATCCTTTCCTCTATATTCTAGATATATGAATCCCAAAAAAGGGAGTAAAAGGTTTGCAGTTTTTGATTTCGGGAGAGGGGGAATCATGATTATTTTTTGGGTTTTTATAATGCTCTGCATTTTATTATATTCTTTATTACTCTCTAAGTTTGATTTAGGATTATATTTAGGGTGGGGAATAGTTTCATTAATTGTTGTTCTTATTATTTTTATTGACCTTGCTGGAAGTACTCCTGTGTATAAAGGGGGACTGCACAAAGAAAACCTCCTGCAGGTCATTCTGGATAAAAAAAGATGCAGGGGAACAGGAGTTTGTGAGGATGTATGTCCCAGAAATTGTTTTGAAGTTGATAGAAAAAATCATATCGCCAAAATGCCCAGGATAGATTTGTGTGAACAATGCAGTGCATGTATTGTTCAGTGTCCATCTAACGCATTAAGGTTTAAAATCCTTGACGGCAGATTTATACACCCCGAAACTATCAGAAAATATAAACTGAATCTTGTTGGAAAAAGAATTGTAAATATAAAATAAAATTGCCAATCTTCGGTAAATTTTACTTTGGGAAGATGGAAGATAAAAATAAAAAATATGTGGATGTGGCGGTTTCAATGCCAGTAAAAGGTTTATTCACTTATGAGGTGCCCGAAGTATTAAAAGAAAAGATTAAACCAGGATTAATGGTTTTAGTTCCTTTTAAAAATAGATTAATCACTGGATATGTATTTGGAGAATGTAAGGATAAACCAAATGTTGAAATTAAAGAGATTTCTGATGTTATAGGTGATGAACCGGTATTGACACCCGAACTTATTAAACTTGCAAAATGGATATCTGAATACTATTTGTGCCCCCTTGGAGAGGTTTTCAGAGCTATGCTTCCAAAGGGTATTGAGAAAAAAAGCATAAAAATTGTCCATTTAAATTGTAAAAGTGTCCAGAAATCTATTTCTGGCATTGAATCATATTCAGAATATGAAAAGAAAATTCTCGAAAAATTAATGAGCAAAAAATCTTTGACTTTAAAGCAGTTGAAGAAAATCTTCGACGAAAAAATTATTGATAGAGCATTAGAACATTTTCAAAAGGATGGCATTATTGAGATTTCAAAAAAATTAATGGAGCCAAAGGTTAAAATAAAATTCGAAGATTATGTTAAATTAAAAAATGGTTTTGATTATGAGAAATTGAAGGAGAAAATAAATAAAAGAGCAAAATCACAGATTAATATTGTCGAGAATCTGAAGAATTCTAAAGGATTAATCAAGAAGAGTGAGTTGTTGAAGAAAGCGGCTGGAAATATTAATGCATTGAAATCCCTTATTAAAAAGGAAATAGTTGAGATATTTTCAAAGGAAATATTAAGAAAGTATCCAATTGTTTTTGGGGAGGAGTATATTAAACCAGAAAAATTAACCGATGAACAGAGTCAGATAATTGATGAGATAAAGGGAGTAATTAAAGATAATCTATTTAAAGTATTTCTTCTTTATGGAGTAACAGGAAGCGGAAAGACGCAGGTTTATATAGAATTAATTTCAGAGGTTATTAAGAAGGGGAAGGGAGTGATAATGCTTGTTCCGGAGATATCGCTTACATCACAGGCGGTAAATCGGCTGGATTCTTATTTTGAAGGGAATGTTTCGTTTTTGCACAGTCATATGTCACCCGGGGAAAAATATGATTACTGGCGAAAAATAAGAGATGGAGACAAAAAACTTGTTGTAGGTCCCCGCTCGGCGGTTTTTGCTCCAGTTAGAAATCTTGGTCTGATAATAGTTGATGAAGAACACGATAATTCATACAAGCAGAGCGAACCCGCTCCAAGATATAATGCAAAAGATGCGGCTATTATGAGGGGGAAAATAAATAATTGTCAGGTGATATTGGGTTCTGCTACTCCTGTTATGGAATCTTATTATAATTCTCAGATTGGAAAATATAAACTTGTAAAGTTAACTCGCAGAATAGATAATATCCCGATGCCAAAAGTGAAAATAGTAAACTTGCTCAAAGAAAAAATGGGCAATAAGATATTTTCTGAATATTTATCCCAGAGAATAGTAGAGCGATTGAGGAGAAATGAACAGGTAATATTGCTTCAAAATAGGCGTGGATTTTCTACCTTTATTCAGTGTAGAGACTGCGGATTTATTGAGCGATGCAGGAATTGTAATATTACTTTGACATATCATAAAGATGGATACATGCTTAGATGTCATTACTGCGGTTACTCTAAAAATGCTCCTTCAAGATGTCCAAACTGTCTGGGAAAAAATGTCTATTATAGCGGTGTAGGAACACAAAGAGTTCATGGAGAGATAAAGAGGATTTTTCCAGAGGATACAGTGATTAGGATGGATGCAGATTCAACAACTAAAAAAGGCTCCCACAGTGAAATTACCGCACAATTTGAAAAGGGGCTGTTTAAGATACTTTTAGGAACACAGATGATATCAAAAGGTTTTGATTTTCCGAATGTTAATCTTGTGGGAGTTATTTCTGCTGATACCGGGCTTTTAATACCAGATTTTAGGGCAAATGAGAAAACATTCCAGTTATTAACTCAAGTGGCAGGCAGAGCAGGAAGAAGAAAAATAAGGGGAGAGGTTATTATACAAACTTATCTTCCTGAAAATTATAGCATTAAGTCGGCTGTTAAACAGGATTTCGAAGAATTTTACAAAATTGAAAGCGAGATAAGAAGTCAGTTGAATTATCCCCCTTTCGGAAGGTTGATTTTAATCGGATTTAAAGGGGAAAAAGATAAAGAGTTGATTTCTGCTTCTAACAAGTTTGCCGATATACTCAATCGGAATAAAGGAGAATGTCAGATGTTCGGTCCAGCGCCTTCTCCATTATCAAAAATTAAGAAAAAATTTAGATGGCAGATTTTAGTCAAGGGAGAAAGAATTTATTCAAAAAAAATGAGGAATTTAGTCGAGGATTCCTTTAGAATTTTCAGGGAAAAGTATAAATTTAAAAATGTTACTATTAATATTGATGTTGACCCTGTTAATATGATGTAATTAATCTGGAATAATATTTAAATTTATTTTCCAATTGACATTTTGGTTAACTTTTAATATTATTTATATATAATTGTACTTGAGAGTGTTCAATTTTTTAACCCCCAAAATTACCTTTTTTCCAAAAAACTAAGAAATTTAACTATCCCGAGTAATTGGGATAATTTAAAGTTTTTTTGTGCAACTTTTTTTATAAAAAAAGTTGCGAATTAAAAAGTTTGACAAATTTTATTTTATTTAGCAGAACTTTTTTAAATTTATAATTGATATTTTAATTATATTTTTGCATAAGCATTATTTAAATGTAATGCTGAATTTATTTCAGCATCTAAATGCTTG